>CASEFP010000052.1 GCA_949287225.1 uncultured Lentisphaeria bacterium | reverse complement strand
CCCGGAATCGGCGGAATCGATTCCTTGGCCCCCAGCCACGGATCCACGAGGAACCGCACCCCCCCGAATGTCACGATCGCCGTCGCACTTCTGATTTCCTGAAATTTCATTTTTCTCCTCCTATTTATTTATCATTTTATGAAATGTTGAATTGCTGAACAAAAAAATATCACCCTTTCAACTGCATGAGGTGATCGATCAGCTGCTTCCGCTGCTGCTCCATGCAGACGTTCTTTTCTTCTGGGGAAAGACGGTTGAATTCGTCGCGCGCTTCCATGAAACGGATCATCCAGGGAATGCACGGATACGCAAGACGGTAAAAAACGTGTTTGCCGCGCTTGTCACACTCCACGACATGCGCTTTCTTCAAAACGTTCAGATGCTGGCTGATCGAGGAAAACTCCTCGCCGGTTCCGGTGACAAAATCACAGACACAGAGTTCCTTCCCCTCCAGATTTTTCGCAATCCAGAGCCGGGTCGGATGTCCCAGCGCCTTGAATACCTCCGCGAGGTTGGCAAGTTCTCTGGTTTCATCGTTTGCCATTGAAAACAACTCCTTTCAACATTTTATAATATAATGTAATGATAAAATTTATCAAGCAGAGAAAAGATTTTTTTCATGAAATTTCCTGTCGGCGGAGCAGATCCTCCACTCTCGGACGGGAATCCTGTTGATTTCCGGGACACTACGGTCGCATGAGTACTCCGGTTCGTACGTCAATCTTCCGGACACGGATCGGGCACGCCGAGATATTCGAAGTAGTCGTGCCCCCAGTCGCTCATGGCATTGACGATCGGAACGAGGGTTTTCCCCAGATCCGTCAGAGAGTATTCCGTCTTCGGCGGGACAACCGGATACAGTTTCCGCCGGATGATTCCATCGCCCTCGAGTTCTTTCAACTGCTGGCTGAGCATTTTGGCTGTCGCCTGCGGGATGGCTTTCTGGATCTCGTTGTAGCGCATGACGGAAGAGACGTTCAAATGCCAGATAATGATGGCCTTGTATTTTCCCCCGAGAACCGCCATCGCGGCTTCTACAGAGCAGTGAAACGACAATGCTTTTTTCCTGTTCATCTGAAAATATCCCGACTTTCATTCTTGAAAAATAAAAAAATCAAAATTTTTTTTACTATATCACATGATGTCAAAAAATCAAATTCTGAGCATAATACATATACTAACTTTATTGATAGTATAGCACAATAAGGATATTATGATACAAAATAGTGCATTCTTGATATAAAAAAACTTGAAACTATATTAATAGAAGGAAAAGAAATTCGAGAAACAATGGGATTTACCCATTTGGATAAAATGAAACGTACCATGAAAGGAGTGCTGAAATGGGTAGGAAGATTCTGGTTCTCAATGGAAGTCCGCGTTTGAACGGCAATACGATGGCTCTGATTCAGGAGTTTACCCGTGGAGCGGAAACCGGCGGCAATACTGTAATCCGCTTTGATCTGGATCGGATGTTGATCCATGGCTGCAAAGGATGTCTCGGCGGCGGCAGAAATCCGGACTCTCCCTGTGTCCAGAAAGACGACATGGAGAAGATCTATCCGGAATACCGGTCGGCAGATATTCTGGTATTCGCCTCGCCGATGTATTACTGGGGATTTTCCGGTCAGTTGAAGTGCGTGCTGGACCGTCTGTTCGCGGTGACCGAGTCTGATTCGAACTGGGCGACTCCGCACAAGCAGGCGATTCTTCTGATGGCCGCAGAGGGTACCGGCCGGGAGAACGAGGAGCCGATTCTCCATTACTACAAGTCGCTGCTCGGATTTCTTGGCTGGGAGGATCTCGGCACTCTGATTGCGGGAGGGGTTTTGAGACTCGGTGACATCGCAGGGCATCCTGAGCTGAAGAAAGCGTTCGCGCTCGGTGAGAGCATTCGTTGAAATCAAAAAAGGAGCGAGTTTCCATGAAAGTGTTACTGGTCAATGGGAGTCCCCATCGGGACGGCTGCACATTCACCTCTCTTTCCGAGGTGGCCGAGGCATTGAACAAAAACGGTGTCGAGTCGGAAATCTTCTGGATCGGGAATCGGGCGGTTCAGGGGTGCGTCGGTTGCTGGAAGTGCCATGAAGAAGGAGCGGACGGCTGCGTGTTCCGGGAAAAACTTTACACGGATTTTGTGGCGAAGATGAAAGATAGTGACGCGCTGGTCATCGGAGCACCCGTCTATTATGCGGGACCTCCGGGTGCTCTCTGTGCGATCCTCGACCGGGTATTTTTCTCGGCGTCGGAATATTTTCAATACAAACCGGCGGCCTGCGTGGTCAACTGTCGCCGCGGCGGAGCGAGCGCGACATTCGATCGTTTGAACAAGTACTTCACCATTCTGCAAATGCCAGTCGTCTCAAGTCAGTACTGGAACTCGACCCACGGGTTGACACCGGACGAGGTCCGGCATGATCTCGAAGGTCTCCAGACCATGCGCACTCTGGGGAACAATATGGCGTATCTGCTCAAGAGCATGGCGCAATCGAACCTGCCGCGCCCGCCGCAGGAGCCATGGGTCGCAACCAATTTCATCTCGTAGGCACAGGATTTGTGCCTGAATAAATTATCGGAATTTAATTTCAGGAGACAGTTGCAATGAGATCGGAAATCAAAGAGTATCAAGCCGTAGAAGAGGCCGCCATGAAGTTCGTGAAAAGCGTGGCGGAAGGCAACAGCAGGTATGCCAGGGAACTTTTCATCGACGAAGCAGTGCTGTTCGGCCGTCTGAACGGGGTTCTGGAACATGGCTCCATTGAGCAGTTTTACCGCAATGTGGATACCACTCCCGGGAATCCAAACTTCCGCGCCAGGGTGGATGTTCTGATGGTCGAGGAGAACTTGGCAGTGGCCCGTGTACTGGAAGAAGGCTGGGGCGGCAGCATCGACTTCACCGATGTTCTGCTGATGCTGAAGCTGGATGGGCAGTG
>CASEFP010000051.1 GCA_949287225.1 uncultured Lentisphaeria bacterium | reverse complement strand
GCCCGGAGCGGTTCAGACCGCTCAGTGACGAGAACTTTTCGTTTCGAAAAGTTCGAGAGCTCCGGGCGTATTCATTGAGACGAAAGAATGCGAAAGCATTTTTTCGTCTCTTTTATATTCAATAATCACGAGAGCTTCGGTTGCATCCCTGAGGTTACACGCTGTGTTGGCGGCTCTCGAAGAAGCGCTTCCCGTCCTTCAGCGGGTGGAACCTCCGCCGGGGAGATTTCGCGCTTTGCGCGACCAGCTTACGCAGCTGGACCGCGGCAGGACTGAAAGGAGAGCACGAATCAAAATTGCTGTCGCAATTTTTTTTAAATTGCGCGGCTTCGCGCGCTTTTTTTGTTGCTTTGCAATTTTTTTTAAATTGCGCGGCTTCGCGCACTTTTTTATTTCGCCTTCGGCGACCAGCTTACGCAGCTGGAGTGTGAGTTCAGTTACTGGTCGAATCCGCAGTCAAGGATACTGTCGACTGTCGCCGCGAAACGAACAATGTTTGTTCCGTCCGATCTGCGTTCCCAGGAGAGCGGAATGCGGGGGAACTGCTGGCGCAGAAGCTGCGCCCGGAACGAATCCATCCAGACTTTTTCCGCCTCCTCCTCGGACATTTCCTCGGCAATGGAAGTGGAATCGTCGGGAAGCGGCAGTTCGGCATGCCAGATCGTATTGCGGACATGAATGACGTTTTCTCCGTCGCGGACAATGCGGCAGAGCGGGCCGGAGTCGTCGAGAATCACCTTGTCGGAATTTTCCGGCCAGTAGTTTTCCTCGATGTCCTTTTCTTCCTTGTCCACAGCCTCGTGCCAGAGGTCGGAAGCGTCAAGAGAGTCCTCTGCGATGCCGGATTCCAGAATCGCAATCGTGGCGGAATCCGAGGAGATTTCCCCGCGCATTTCGACAAAGGGCCTGAGCAGCGCGATCTTCTCCTGGCGCGACAGTTCCTCCTCGCGCTTTTCCGCCTCCGCAGGATTGATGACGAACATTTCCGAGCCGTTGCTCCGGACCAGAATGTTCTCGAGAGTGAGATCCTCCTGCACAATGTTTTTCCGTGCGTAAAGCCCGATCAGATCCGAAAGATTCGAGAGAAATTCGCGCCGAAGCGCGCTGTTGTGCGGCACAATGCGGAACCAGTATTCCAGGGCATTCACGGTGTCGGGAATCTCGACGGAGAGGATCATGGACTCCGTGCCGGATTTTCCCCAGCCGGGATATTCCGCGCAGGGAATCCCCGCCTCCCGCAGAAGCTGCGCGGATTCATACAGGTTTCTGGCACGCGAGGAGAACCAGGCGATCAGATGTTCCTTGATGCTGCTGGGGGTATCGTGTTTGACATAATAGGATCTCTTCTGAGAGTCCTGCACCTTGAAGAGGCGGGTGCTTTCCGCTGCCCGAAGCGTGTATTTTTCCTCCACCTCGGGATAAATATTGAACCACGGAACAAGACGCGTTTCATCGTCTATGCACCATTCCCACTCACCGACAGTGACAGTGTTGTCTTTCATAAGCGGCTTCACCGCCTTCGCAATGAAGCTAAGAGATCCTTCTGTTCTCCTGCGCCGCACCGTTTTTTCACGCACGGCGGCACGGGATTATGTTGTTGTTATACCAGAATATTCGTGGATGCCGGATCGAACAGATGCGCGTTGGCAACCAGAATCGGCAGTGAAAGCACTTCGCCGACTTTTGCCTGTTTGTGCGCATCAACCCGTGCAATACAGGAGACTCCGTTGTCGGTCGGCGCGTCAAGATACAGATAGGTTTCAGCGCCCATGGGTTCCATCACTTCGATCTTCGCCCGGATGTGCTGCACCTTCTCTGCAAGTTCCGCGCGCTCCGAACCGATGTCCTCGGGACGGATGCCGAACAGAATATCCTTCTCAATGAATTTCTCCGCGGCAGCGGTCCATGTTTCGGGCAGTTCCAGAGACATGTTCGCATTCCGGAAGAAGAGTTTTTCGCCTTCTTTGGCAATTGTCCCGCGGAAGATGTTCATCGGAGGCGTTCCGATGAAGCCCGCGACAAACGTGTTTGCCGGATGATCGTAGATGTTCAGCGGCGTATCGACCTGCTGAATGAGTCCGTCCTTCATGACGCAGATCCGGTCGCCCATCGTCATCGCTTCGATCTGGTCGTGCGTCACGTAGATCATGGTTGTTTCGAGGCGCGTATGGAGCTTGCTGATCTCCGTGCGCATCTGCACGCGCATTTTCGCGTCCAGGTTGGAGAGCGGTTCGTCGAAGAGGAACACCTCCGGCTTCCGGACGATGGCGCGCCCCACAGCGACACGCTGTCTCTGTCCGCCGGAAAGCGCCTTTGGCTTCCGGTCAAGGTAGCTTTCAATTCCGAGAATCTCCGCCGCGGCCCTCACGCGTTTGTCGATGTCCGCCTTCGGGAATTTTCTCAGACGGAGCCCGAACGCCATATTCTCATACACCGTCTTATGCGGATAGAGCGCATAGTTCTGGAACACCATTGCGATATCCCGGTCCTTCGGGGGAACGTTGTTCACGACACGGTCTCCGATTGAAATCGTCCCCGAACTGATCTCCTCAAGTCCCGCGATCATGCGCAGCGTGGTGGACTTCCCACACCCGGAAGGCCCCACAAGCACCATGAATTCACGGTCCTTTATTGTAAGATTCACATGATTGACGGCCAGCGTCGTGCCGCCGCCGTCATACACTTTGCATACATCCTTCAGTACTACACCAGCCATTGAGTCCTCCTACGGATTTTCACGAATTTTGTGATACACAACAATAACCGTATATTGCTTTTTTTCAAGTGTAATCAGTTAAAAAGTTAAACGATTCTCAATTCCACGCTCAACTTCCGCCGTTTTCCCGAACCGCAATTCCCTGGTGAAACTCTTTGCAATGCCCACTTGAAAGTTCCCTCAACCGGGTGTATATTTTTCACTTCTTTTCCACAATGAGGTTTTTTCAGCGATGAAAACAAAGAGATTTACGGAGATCAGACATGTCGTCGTACGCGGCCCGGCCGTGACGGTGGCACCCCGGCCGGGTCCAGCTTCGCCATTTTGAATGCGCCCGCGCATCCCTTGATGTTTTCAACGAAAAAATTAAATTCCGGATAGTGACAATATGATGAAAAACACAGCAAAAGAATCCCCGCAGCCGATCAAAGGCGCCGAAATTGTGATTAAAACGCTTGAGCGTCTCGGCGTCGAAACCATTTTCGCCTATCCCGGCGGACAGTCCATCGAGCTTCACCAGGCGCTCGGGAAATCCAGCCTCCGTGTCATCCTTCCGCGTCATGAGCAGGGCGGCGCTTTCGCGGCGGACGGATTCGCGCGCATCTCCGGGAAGACCGGCGTCTGCATGGCGACCAGCGGCCCCGGCGCGACAAACCTCATCACCGGCATCGCCGACGCCTACATGGATTCGATTCCCGTGGTCTTCATCACCGGACAGGTCGGCGCGCAGTTCATCGGGAAAAACGCGTTTCAGGAGACCGACATCATCGGCGTCACCCGCCCCGTCGTCAAGCACAGCTATCTTGTCCTGAACGTCAACGACATTCCACGCACCATCTGCGAGGCGTTCAAACTCGCTTCCGAGGGCCGTCCCGGGCCCGTCGTCGTGGATATCCCCAAGAACGTCCAGCAAGCGCTCGCCGTTCCCGTGTTTCCCGAGGAGGTCAAGGTCAAATCCCTGACCGCGGACCTCACCGTGAAAGCCTCCGACATCGAGGCGATCCGCAAGGCGATCCGCAAGGCGCAGCGTCCCTGCATCTATGCCGGCGGCGGAATCATTTCCTCCGGCGCGTCCGAAGAGCTGCGCACCTTCGCGCATTCCTATAATATTCCCGTGACGACCACGCTGATGGCGCTCGGCGCGTTCCCCGAGGATGATCCGCTCTCCCTCCGCTGGCTCGGGATGCACGGGACCTACTACGCGAACTATGCGGCGAATGAATGCGATCTCCTGATCGCCCTCGGTGCGCGCTTTGACGACCGTGTCACCGGTCCGGTCGATACTTTCGCGCAGGATGCCTATATCATCCACGTCGACATCGACGTTTCCGAGATCAACAAGAACAAGCGCGTGAATCTCGGCGTGATCGCGGATGTCAAGGCGGTGCTGGCTGAACTCAACCGCAAGCCGCTCTGCAAGGATTACAGCGAATGGCTGAACCAGATCGCCGAATGGAAGAAGGAACATCCGCTTTCCTACGTGAAATCGAAGCCGCACACGCCGCCGCAGCCGCAGTATGTGATCGAAAAGCTCTATGAGCTGACCGGAGGAAACGCGGTGATCGTTCCCGGCGTGGGGCAGCATCAGATGTGGTCCGCGCAGTTCTATAAATACAAACATCCGCGCCAGTTCCTCACCTCCGGCGGACTCGGCTCCATGGGATTCGGGCTTCCCGCCGCAATGGGGGCCAAAGTCGCATCTCCCGACAAGCTGGTCATCAACATCGACGGCGACGGCTCCTTCCAGATGAACATCCAGGAGCTCGGCACGCTCTACGCCGAGGGGATCGACGTCAAGATGATCATCCTCAACAACCAGCATCTGGGCATGGTCGCCCAGTGGGAGGACCGTTTTTACGGAAGCCGCCACTGCAACACGGTTCTCGAGGACCGCGGCAAACAGTACTATCCCGATTTCGTGACGATCGCGCGCGGCTACTAGATTCCCGGACGCGTCATTCACGAGCGCGAGGAGGTCGAGGATGCCATCCGCGAGATGCTCGCGTCGAAAGGGCCGTTCCTGATCGACTGCCACACGGGCTATCAGGAGCATGTGCTCCCGATGATCGCGCCGGGAAAATGCTACAAGGACATGATCCTGAAGTAACCAGCCATGCTGCCGGATTTCATTGTCAAAGCCATGGCGGGCGTTGAATCGCTCGGACTCAGGCGCACGCTTCGTGCCGTGGAAAGAGTTTCTCCGCGTGAAATCGTGATCGGGGGACGGCGCCTTGTCGATTTCTCCTCCAACGACTACATGGCGCTTTCCATGCGTCCCGAGCTGATTGAGCGCGCATGCGAATGGACTCGCCGCTATGGTGCCGGTTCGGCGGCCTCCCGCCTGATCTCCGGAACGACGGAGGCGTGTCTGCTGCTGGAAGAGAAACTGGCGGCCTGGAAAGGATTTGAAGCCGCAATGATTCTATCGTCCGGCTATGCCGGAAATGTCGGCGCGATTGCCGCGCTTTCGGGACGCTCCCGGACGATTTTTGCAGACAAACTCAATCATGCCAGCCTCAATCAGGGGTGTCTCCTCTCCGGCGGCGACTTCAAACGCTACGCCCACTGCGACTGGGAACATTTGGAACGGATGCTCTCCGGCGCAGGGGAGGGCGGGAAGCTCATCGTCAGCGACACGGTGTTCAGCATGGACGGTGACATTGCCGATCTGGCGCGTCTCCATGACATAGCCGAAAGCACGCACGCACTCCTCTATCTGGACGATGCGCATGGCAGCGGTGTGCTCGGGAAACACGGGCATGGTCTCGCGACGCCCGCACTCTGCGATGTCGCACTCTCCACTTTCAGCAAGGCGCTCGGCTCGTTCGGGTCCTGCGTCTGCTGTTCCCGTGCGATCAAGGAGTATCTGGTCAACCACTGCGCCTCGTTCATCTTCAGCACGGCTCTGCCGCCATCTGTTCTCGGCGCGGTTGACGCCGCACTTGACCTTCTCCGGACGGAGGAAATGGAACAGGCGCGGGCCGCGCTCTTCCGTCGCGCGGATGCTCTCCGGAAGGGACTCAATGAAATGGGATTCGATACCGGAAAATCCGAAACGATGATCGTTCCGCTCCTGATCGGGGAGACGGAACGGACCACGGAATTTTCGATGCGCCTTCAGGAGGAAGGGATTCTCGGGGTCGCCATCCGTCCGCCGACGGTTCCGCGCGGCACCGCCCGCATCCGGCTGTCGCTGAACGCCGCCCACACCGACGCGGATGTGGAACATCTTCTTGCGGCCGTCCGCCGGATTTCCGGGCGCTGAAGTGCTCCGGGCGGGGATTTCGTGCTCCGCACGACCGGCGTTTCGCCGCCGGACCACGACAAGGGGCAGAGACCCTTGACCCCGAGAAGAATGCTCGCGCATTCTTCCGTCTCATGACCGGATTATGGATACGGGCGTGTTCTCTGCACCGGGATTGTTCACTCTTCCTTCTGTTTCTTTTCCGCCACGCGGATTTCCAGAAGAGAGACATGGCGGTGTTCGGTGGCGAGCACGGTGACGGTCAGATTCTCATACTGGAAGGAATCCCCCTTCTGGGGAATGTTCTGGAAGTGTTCGAGCACCCATCCGTTGAGGGAGGCCATCTTTGAACTGAGCTTGATGTCGAAGAATTTGGCGAAGTCGGCGAGAGAGACGAACGCGTCCAGCTGGAACACATCCTTTGCGACCTTGCGGATGGGGTTGACGATCTGTTCGTGCTCGTCCCAGATGTCGCCGACGAGTTTTTCCAGAACATCCTCCATCGTCACAATGCCGAGGGTTCCGCCGAACTCGTCGAGCACCACTGCGATCTGCACGCGCTGCTGCTGGAGCTTGCGCATGATTGCGCTGATCTTCTCTCCGGCGAAGGTGTAGACGACCGGCACGATGATCTCCTTGACGGACTGTGCGTTTTTCGATTCGTCCGCATAGAAGTTTTTGAGCGGCACCACGCCGATGATGTTGTCGATGTTATCCTCGTAGATCAGCAGGCGCGAAAACTTTGTTTCGGAAAAAACACGCGCAAGTTCCTCTCTTGTGGCGGTTGCGGGCAGTGCCACAAGGCTTACGCGCGGGGTCAGGATGTCCTTGGCTTCGAAATCGGAGAATTCGATGGCATTGCGCAACAGTTCCCCCTCGTTCTGATTCAGGGTGCCGTCCTGTTCGACCTCGTCGACGATCATCAGGAGCTCCTCCTGGGAGATGCGCGAATCGTTCTGAAGGCGGAAAAGTTTAGCGAGAAATTTTTTCCAGCAGGTGAAAAGGAAGTTGACCGGTGCAAGAATCCAGATCAGAAGCTGGAGCAGCGGCGCGGAGAAGATGGAGAAATTTTCCGGGCAGTCCTTGGCGATGCTTTTCGGCGAAATCTCCCCGAAAACAAGCACCACGACCGTAATGACCAGCGTGGAGAGCATCGCGCCCTGTTCGGCATTGCCTCCGACAAATTTCGTGAACAGCACCGTGCTGATGGACGCCATGGCGATGTTCACGATGTTGTTTCCGATCAGGACGGTGGAAAGGAGGCGGTCGTAATGTTCGGAAAGTTTGTAAGCAAGAGATGAACCGCGCACCCCTTTTTCCATATAGGCTTTCATACGCGTGCGGTTGAGTGTGGAAAACGCGGTTTCGGAGGCCGAAAAATAGGCGGACATGGCAAGCAGGAAAAGAATGCTTGCGATCTCTGTAAGATAATCCATAAGCTGGAAATGATACTCCCGGGCGGTGTTGTGTTGTCTGGACGTGCCCCGCGTCCGGTCTCAACGTGAGAACCTTTGCTTTGTAGTATAACACGTCGGAAACGTTTGTCAAGAAAAAATCCCGAAAAGAAAAATTCAGAATGCGCGAAAAGCGCTTTTTTCCTTTGTGCCGCAGACAAAATATCCTGATATGCCGGGATTTTCCGCCGGATATCCATCTTCTTTCCTCTGCCTTTTTCCATATTTTTTCGGAAAAAAACTTGATTTTGCCTGAAAATATGCGATTTTTTCTCCATCGGCAAACATTCCAAAAAAATGAGGATTCATCCAATGAGTTATCTTGTGAAAAAAGCCGTCGGACCCGTCAGCCTCGACGCGGCATGGGATTCCCCGGCATGGAGCCATGCGTGCGAACTGAAACTCGATTACGTCTTTGACCGGAGCAGCACTCATCATCCCGACACCCGGATCCGGATGCTCTACGACGATCAGAACATCTACGGGCTTTTTCAGGTGCACGATCAGTATGTGAAGGCTGTGGCGGAAAAAAATCAGGAACAGGTCTGCCGCGACAGCTGTGTCGAATTCTTCGTCAAACCCGCGGGCGCGGAACGCTATTTCAACTTTGAAATGAACTGCGGCGGAACCATTCTGCTCTATCATGTGAAGAACTGCCGCGCGGGCGACTATACCCCCGTCCCGGAGGAGGACCTTGCAACGATTGAGCGCTTCCACACGCTGCCTGCCAGAATCACGGAGGAGATCACGGAGGAGATCACGTGGCGTCTCGGTTTCCGCATTCCGATTGCCTTTTTTGTGAAATATTCGAAGATCAATCCGAATCTTTCCGGACAGAAATGGACCGCGAATTTCACGAAATGCGCGGACGCAACCAGTCATCCGCACTGGCTCTCCTGGCAGGCGCTTCCCAAATGCGACTTCCATCTTCCCGATTTCTTCGGCGAACTGGATTTCGAGTGACGGAATGTGAAAAACGCCATTTTTTGCGGTGACGGATTGAAATCGGGAATTTGTGTGATATCGTTAATAAGTGTCACGCGTTACCAATTTCAATCCACCAACAAAAAAGGATGACAGCTGTATGGAAAACGGGAAAATTCTTCCGCTTGGGACATTGTTCCGCCTGACGCAGTTCAAACCGGACCGCTTCGCCTTTCTGCACGAGGCGGGAATGAACGCCTGCCAGCTCTGCGGGATCGACGACAATTATCTCTCCGGAGCAACAGGCGCGGAAAACACAAAACGCCTTGCCGAAGCGATGGAACGCTATGAAATCACGCCCGTTTCGCTCTTTTTCTCGTTTCCGACGCAGAACTGGAGTCCGGACAGGGCGCTCAATACGGTCGGCATGACCAGACCCTCCGTCCGGGCGAACCGCTTTGCCTCCGCCGCGCGCCAGATGAACTGGGGAAGAAAATATTTCCATATCCGCTCTCTGGTCTGCCACGTCGGTTTTCTGCCGGATGACGAGGCGGAATTCGTGAATTTCATCGACGATCTGCGGGAGTTCTGCAAACTTGCGCAGGAGAACGGCCAGGATTTCCTGTTTGAAACCGGGCCCGAAACCGACAGGGAGATCAAAAAGTGCATCGACATGCTCGGTCTGGATAACGTCGGAGTCAATCTCGATCCGGCGAATCTTCTGATTTACGACAAGACCGAACCGCTGGATTTCGTCGAGACGCTGGGCTCGTATGTGCGCGGCGTTCACTGCAAGGACGCGCGCCGTCCCGTCGGCGGCGCGGCAATGGGAAAAGAGACGCCGCTCGGGAAGGGCGATACGAAATTCAGTGAAGTCATGGAAAAACTCTATCGGAAAGGATACCGCGGACCGCTGATCATCGAGCGGGAGATTCCGCCCGGACCGGAACAGGACGCGGACATCCGCTCGGCAATGGATTATCTGCGCGGACTCAGAACGGATCTGATGCGCTGAACCGGGGCGGGCCGCGGAAACAGCAGGGAGAAAAAATGGCGATTACATCAAAGGACATTGCAAAGCTCGCGGGCGTTTCCCGCTCCGCCGTTTCCGCGGTTCTGAACGGACATTACAACAAGGTTTCCCTCGAAAAAAGGGAAAAGATTCTTGCCATTGCGCAGGACCTTCGCTATCGGCCGAATCCCGCCGCGCTGATTCTGGCAAAGAAAAAGACACGGCGGATCGGGATCATCACAAGTCCCTTTATGTCCGGCATTTACAGCGACCTGACAAGCAAGATCGCCTTTCTTCTCCGGGAACGCAACTACAGCTCCTCGCTTGTGACACCGCTGGACGCGAAGCAGGAACTTGAGGCGGTCATGGACTTTGAATCCTTCGGCGCGGACGGCATCATCATCGCCTATGCGCTGAACGATGTGAAGAAGCTCAACACGAAAATTCCGCTCGTCAGCATGTCGCCCTATCCGGGACAGTATGAGCTGCGCGTCGATCTCAAATACGCATTCGAACTTGCCGTGAACCACTTCCGCACCCACGGACACCGGAAAATCGGGTTTGTCTGCCCGGATCTTTCCGTCGTGCCGCTTCAGTGGGAGGGATACCTTGCCGCAATCGGCGCTTCGGGCGCATACAAACTGGAAGTCACCGAGAACCCGAAATTTGCGCAGGAGCTCGACGCGATGATTCAGCAGGAGGGCGTCCGGGCGTGGTGCGTCACGAACGACCTTCTTGCCGCGCGGCTGATGCGCCATCTTCTTTCCGCCGGATACCGCGTCCCTGAGGACGCCGCGCTGATCGGATTCGACGGTTCGGCCTTTGTCGAAGTGACCCCGTGCCCGCTGACGACAATCGTGTTTCCGGCCGCGCGGATCGCGGAGCGCTGCATTGAACTTCTGTTTGAAAAAATCGAATCCTCCGACACGGCGTTCCGCACGGAGCCGGAGCTCGTCAAACCCGAACTTCATATCGGGGAGAGCTGCGGCTGCCGCGCAGGGAAACCCTACCGGATCAGCTGGGATCGTCAGATTCTCACGCTGGACGACGGCATTGCCGGAAAGAAAACGAAACGCTGATTTCTGTTCAATCCGTCGGAAACGCCATCGTGCAGTAATAGGCCAGATTCGGCTGCCGGACATCCATCCTGCCGTACTGGACGGAAACGGGGACACTGCTACGGACGCGCAACGCATATTGTGTCGCGCGCGGCACGGCGAATTGCAGATCCGCTTCCTGATCCAGCCGGATCGCGCGGATGCGCCGCGCCCCGACGCGATGGCGGAGTCCGAGAACGGGTTCACGGTCCTCGAAATACAGGTCGATTCTGATTTCCGCGTCCGTGTCGGTCGTATTGAGGATCATCAGCGACTCATGGTTCACCATGTCGCCGGAGCCGCCCGCGGGCGGCAGCCAGCAGTCCGGCACGATCCACTCTTTCCGTCCGCTCATAATCCGAGAACCTTCTGCGCGTTTTTGTAGAGAATCTTCGCCTTGTCCTCCTCGGGAATGTCCATCGCCCGGATCACTTCGATGGCGAAACGCATCTGCATGGGCCCCTGCAGCGGGGCGTCCGTTCCGTAGACGATGTGATCCGCGCCGGCGATCGCATACATCTTCTCCATCACGCCGGGATAGACGTACATCAGATAATGCGCCGTGTCGATGTAGACGTTCGGCAGGTTCATCTGCATGACCGCCTCCAGCGAATCCATGTTCGGGAAGTAGGGATAGTTGCCGTTCTGGTAGATGCCCGCCATGTGCGCGAGAACGAAGTTCGTTCCCGGATGGTTTTTCGCGATTTCCGCGACTGTGACGGCGGGGGAGAACCCGGTTCCCGGCATGCAGGAGACGTGGAAGATCATCATCGGCGTCATGTCCGCGACCGCCTCGACCCAGCGGCGGTTCGACGGCGTGGAAAGGACATAGCCGTGATAGTCGGGATGGATTTTCACACCGCGGAATTTGGGATTGCGCTTCAGAAGCTCCAGATCGCCGAGAGACTCGGAAAAGGTCGGGCTGACGACCACATAGCCGAGCAGTTTCGTGGTTTCCTGCAGTGCGGCGTCCACTTCCGCGTTGCCCTCGCGGACGTCGTACATCAGCGAACGGGATGCCGAGACGCAGAGAAGATCCACGCCGGACTGTTCACAGTATTCTTCCAGCTTCGACGCGTCGGCGCGCCAGAAGGGAGCGATGTTGATGTTGCCGAGATGTCCATGAATGTCGATAATCATTTCCGTCACACTTTCAGAATGTTGAGTTCACGCCCGAGGCTGGAGAGCTGTTCCGCCGGAGCGTCTCTTCTGACGATCAGGCCGTCTTCCCAGCGGAAGCCCATGCCGTTGCGGTGGAGGAACATGTCCGCCATGAAGGTCATGTCCTCCTCCAGCGGATAGGTCGAGCTGGTTTCGAGGAACGGGTATTCGCACTCCATCTGCCCGCATCCGTGGGCGGGTCCGTAGAGGATCGCGTCGCCGTATCCCTGCTCGCGGATGTAACCGTGAACTTTTTTCGCGACGTCGGAGGCGAGTCTTCCCGCGCGCATTTCGTCAAAGGTCATGTTCAGCGCGTCGAGTCCGACCTGGAGGAAACGGCGCGTCTCCTCCGGACAGTGCCCGAGAACGACGGGGCGCCCGAGACTTGTGCTGTATCCCTCGACCTTCGCGCCGATGCTGAAATGGATGATCTCGCCGCATCCGACCTTGCGCAGCGTCGGGCGGCTGATCGCCTGATCCGAGTTCGGGCCGGAGCAGCACCAGACCGGATAGCCGGTTGCCTCCGCGCCGTTGGCGAGCATGGCCGCCGTCGCGATGCCGCAGAGTTCGGCTTCGGTCATGCCGGGCCTGATCGCTTCGAGAATCGCCTTGAATCCGAGTTCGGAGACCTTCGCGGATCTGCGCAGACATTCCAGTTCAAGCGGGCTTTTTTTCATGAAAACGGGGCGCAGCACGGCGTCGGCGTTGACGACATGCTCCATGCCGCCGAGCGCATCGCTGATGTTCATCATGATCGCATACGGGAACATGTGCCAGGAGCTGATGCCCAGCTTCCGGACTTTGAATTCGCCGAGGATGGTTTTCCAGTCCGGATGCGTCGAGCCGGGATAGTCGGGCTGGGAGGATTCGCGGAAATCCATCGTCTGGATCACATGCGGAATCTGTGTTCTCGCTGTCGCGTAGGTCAGGCTTTCGGGGCCGATGATCAGCGCGGGACTCCCTTCGCGGGGGATCAGCACGCCCGCCGTTTCAAAGCTCGGCCAGTAGTCCGAGAAGTAGCGGACGCCCGCCGGTTCGGACTCCGTGGAGAAGACCAGCAGTGCGTCGAGATCCGTTTTGGCGATTTCCGCCTGCGCCCGGACGATCCGGTCCGCAAATTCCTGTTTTGTCAGAATTCTTTCTTCCATATTTCCGCCTCCTTGTTCGGTTTTGCAGATTCCGTTTGTTTTATGTTTGAGCGCGCCTGCGCATTTCCAGTGTTGAAGCGCGCGCGCAGAGTTCCTGCGGAAGCACGATCCGGCGCGACGGGAGAGCTTTCTTTTCCATCAGAAGGAGGAGCATCTCCAGTGCCTTGCGCGCAATTTCCCGGTACGGCTGCCGGATCGAGGTCAGCGAAAGGGCGGACAGTGCGGAAATCTCCATGTCGTCGATTCCCCCGAGTGCGAAGTCGCGTCCCGCCAGCAGTCCGTGCTTTTCCGCCTCGTTCCGGAAACCGAGCGCGCAGAGATCGTTCACGCAGAAGACCCCGTCGGCCTTGAATCCGTCCGCGGAGAGACGGCGGAACGCTTCCGCGCCGGCTTCCAGCGTCATTCCGGCGGGGATGCAGTTTTTTTTTCCCAGTTTGATCCCGGATTGCCGGAGCGTTTTGCAGAAGGCTTCGCGCGTTTTCCGGAATGCGCTGAAATAGAGCATCTCCTTCGCCGCGTCGACATACGCGGGTTTTCTTACGCCGATCGCGCGGAAATGCTCCGCCATCAGCGCGCCGCACTGTGCGAGATCGTTGACGACACAGGGCCCCTGGTAGGAATCCGGCACGCTGTCGAGCGCCACATACGGAATTCCCGCTGACTCGAGCAGCTCGAAGGATTCTCGGCTTTTTTCGCACGAGCAGAGGAGCACGCCGCGCGCCCGCATCCGGATCAGACGTTCGACGGAGGCGCGTTCGCGTTCCTCCTGCCAGTTGCTTCCGGCGGTGAAGAGGGTAAGTCCCATTTCGGAAAACGCGCTTTCCGCATGTTTGATCATCAGCGAGTGGAACGGATTCGCCAGATCGGTCACCAGAAAGCCGATGATGTCCGTCCGCCCGGAACGGAGCTGGCGCGCCGCCTGATTGGGCACATAGTTCAGTTTTCCGGCAATTTCCAGAATCCGCTTCCTGGTCGGTTCGCTGATCTTCGGGCTGCCTTTGAACGCCAGCGAGACAGACATATTGGAAACGCCTGCCATTGCTGCAATATCCTTGATCGTGGGACGCAATTCGCCGCTCCGTTGGTTTAACGTCAAACTTGTCTTTTTATTATATGCGGAAATGACAGAAAAACAAGGGGCCGGAGAAAAAAAACGGAGATTTTCTTCCGGCAGCCGGAAAAACGGACTCCGGCTGAAGTCTGTTCTGCTGTTTGCATTCGGCAGATCATGGGATATAGTAACCGGAGCTTTTCCCTCATTCCTGTGTGAGGAGAAGCGCATGTTCCGCAGTTCCACGCCCGTTCCAACTGACAGAAAAACCGGTAACAGGAGGAGAGACATGATAAGATTCATCAAACACCTGTTCAAGCACAAGGATTATTCCTATCGGCAGTTTCTCGAAGAAGTCCGCGCGGGCTTGAGAGATCATTCTCTCTCAGCCATGATCGTTGAGATGATCTCCCGCGACCAGGGAGGAGATTTTCTGGAAACGATGATGAAGGAGGCGGATGACACTCCCTCCGGCCGGCTGGAAAAACAGCTTTTTTCCTACGTCAGACAAGGTTATTATCCTTATTTCGATTTGAAGCCGGATATCCGGAAGGCGAAGGAATGGGATGAGTCCCCCGAGGGAATCGCCTATTACGATGCGGAAAACAAAAAGCGGTGGGAGCGGATGAACCGGGAACATCCGCCCCGCTCCGCAATCCGTATTCTCAAAACCGCTGAGCTCCGGAAGAGTAAATCCGGCGGAAATCCCGATTTGCCGCATTCGGTGGAATGGCCGCGGAATCCGCAGGGAATCGAACTGGACTTTCTGCTTCAGATCCATTGTCCGGAACTTCCTCCGGGAATGGGACTGCCTGAGACGGGAATGCTCTTTTTCTTTTACGATTGCGGGGAGATGGTCTGGGGGCTGGAGGAGGAAAACGACCGGAAATTTTACAAGGTGATCTACTCCGCCGATCCGCTTCCCGCTGCCTCCCGCGAACGGCAGACCCCGGGTCCCATGCCCGAAACCCCTGCAGAGTATCTGGCATTTGAGTGCTTTGAATCCCGATGCAGCGATGCCGAGGAGATCGGGGAAGATATCAAACGCCATCAGCTCCTGGGATATCCCCTGTATATTCAGGAGGAGGACATGGCTCCGGGGCAGCTCCTGCTTCTGCAGCTGGACAGCAGCGAGGAGGAATCCGGGTGGATGTGGGGAGACTGCGGCCGGCTCTTCTTCTGGATCAGGCCCGAGGACCTTGGTGCATGCAATTTCGACCATGTGAAGCTTGTCCTCGAATGTTATTGAAGGGACTCTGCGCAGATTCCCGGGGACGGCCTCCGGCAGTTTGAAAATCTTTACGCTGATTTTTCCCTGAGACCTCTCTCTCCGGAAGTCGGTGCAAAGGGCGGTATTCAGCGGCGTTTGACTTCCGTTCCGTCGAGACGGCGCGTGCCAAGAAGCGTCCGCGCCTTGTCAAACGGGAGGTCGTAGGTGGGCAGGGCAATCCGGAGATGCGGCGAACCGAATGTGTGAGCAATCCCCATCAGGTCCAGCAGAAGCTCGAACGTCAGATCATTCGTGAATACGCTCCGGATATGGGAACGCAGCGTCTTTTCCAGCTCGGGATGTTCCTCACGGAACGATTCGGAAAGATAGAGAAGCATCGGGATTTCGGCAATCTCCTGCTCGTAGGCGTCCGCGCCGTGTCCGACGCCGGGTTTCTCGGAGTGATCGGAGAGATAAAGTGCCGCCTTCACCCGGGGATTTTTCCGCAGCAGCGTGAAAATCCGCTTCAGAACGCCGTCCACATAGAGCACGCTTTTGTCATACGGGTGCCAGGAGAGGTCTCTGCGGAAATCCCGGGGATAGCGTTTCGCGTAAGGCCCGTGACTGCCCATCAGATGCAGAACGATCAACGTCCGGTTCGTGCGCAGATGGCGTGCCAGCGGCGCAAGCAGCGCTTCATCGAATTTGGTGCGCCAGAGAATGAAGTCCTCCATCGTGTTGAGCCAGACGCATTCGTCCGCCCCCGAAACCAGCGCCGCGATCGGCGAATCATACCGCCCGTGCGGATACTGGTTGCTCAGGAATACCGTATGGTAGCCGCAGTATTTCAGCACGTCGAAAATGCTCGGCGCCGCGCCTCTGCCGTATTTGACATACTGGTTGTGCGCGCTCAGAAGACAGGATATGACCTGCATCGTCTGCACATGGCAGGAAAACGCGTTCCGCATGAGGAGAAAATCCGGTTCGCGCGCCGCCGCCTTCAGGAACGGCGTGGTGTCAAGTTCATAGCCGTAGGCGCTGCAGCGGTTGCGGTTGTGCGACTCCCCGATGATCAGCACGTAAATGCCGTCCTCACCGCTCTCCTTTTTCACGTGGCGTTTCACGGCCTTCATCCGTTCCGGCCCCTGCGCGGCATACTCTTCGATCACTGCGAAATATTCCAGACTGTCCGTGAACAGCATCTTCGTGCGGTTCAGCGCATCGATGCCGGTCAGTTCCGTATGGAGGTGCGGGGAAATGCCGATCAGAATCAGCGCGAGGCAGGCAAGATACCCTTTTGAACCTTTCCGGGGAGTGCCGATGCGGTTCAGGAAAAAAATCCCGATGGAGCAGAGAAGCAGCAGCGCAAACAGGAACAGGCAGAAGAAATGCGTGAAGAAATAGTGGACGGCTTCCGAAAGTTCGGTCTGATAGACCGCCTGAATCGAATCGTAGGTGAACTTGCGGCCAGTGGCGGTATGATGCGCCAGAATCGTCAGCGGAAGAAGATAGAGCAGAAAACCGAGCACCAGAGTGGGAAGAATCCGGAGAGAACGCCGGAAACGGAGGAAAACATCACCGCAGAGCGTGTCCGCACAGTAGCACCAGACCGCCAGAAACATCCCGAAAGAGAGCTGTGTGACGGCGTAAAACTGTTCAATCGGTGAAAAATTGAGCCATTCGCCGAGCAGCAGCACCGGTGGAAAGGCAAAATAGATCATCCTCCCCCACGCGTCGCGCCGGATCAGCGCACAGGAGAACAGCGCGGCATAAAGCACTGCACCAAGAAAAAGCGGTCCGAGCGTGTTCTGCTCAATGTAGTTCCCCTTCCGGGAGAAGATATAAAGCGCGCTCAGAAGCACAACACCGGCAGAAACCGTTCCGCAGAGAAGGCGCTCCCGGCGGGAAAGTCCCCGGAGGGAATCCCGGATCTCCCGGAATATTGCACTGAAAAAGCGGCCAATCATCAGAGACGCCTCCCTTTTTTCGGTTTTGATCACATGCCGTTCCGGAACGGCTCTCTTTCACTCCCCGGGGTGCAGGATCAGCGACAGAAGTTCCACGGCAAGGCGCTTTTTGGATTGAAGCTCCAGCTGGAACCGCCTGCCGTCGGACGCGTAGAGGGTGAGCGCATTGTTGTCCGAGGCGAAGCCGCGTCCCGGTTTCCCGACCTCGTTTGCCGCGATCCAGTCGAAGTTTTTCTCCTTCATCTTGCGGAGCGCGTTGGTTTCGAGATCGTCTGTTTCCGCGGCGAATCCGACCAGAATCTGATTGCCGCGTTTGCGTTTTCCCAGAGAAAGCGCGATGTCCTCGGTCCGTTCCAGCTCCAGAAAAAGATTGCCTGCGCTCTTCTTGAGCTTGCTCCTGGAGCAGACGACGGGCCGGTAATCGGCAACGGCGGCACAGAGAATAATCAGATCCGCGCCGGGCATCGCCTGTTTCATCGCTCCGGCCATTTCGGCGGCGCTTTCAATCGGGATGAATGCGGCGAGTCCGTCGGGCACGGGAAGCGACACCGGGCCGGAAACAAGCGTGACCGCGTGCCCGAGTTTCAGCGCGGCCTCGGCAATGGCGTATCCCATCTTTCCGGTAGAGCGGTTGGTGATGAAACGGACCGGGTCGATGCTTTCGCGCGTCGGCCCCGCATTGATCAGAACGTTCATAGGGGGATATCCTCAAAACCGATGGCGCGCTGCTCCCGGCGGATGCGGCGGCACTCCGGGCACATGAAAACTTCCAGTCCGAGCATCTGCGCACTCCTGTCGGACTTGCGGATCGTGACGATGTCGCCCTCGGTAAGTTTGACGCTCTCCGGCGAGTTGTCGAACACCAGTTCGGACGGGCCGCGCAGAATCCGGACCTTGATGACGGACTCCTCCTTGAGCACCAGATGGTTCAGGAGCTCCGTGCTGTTGCTGAACGCGATGCCGATCCCGACCCGGAAGCTGCCGTGCGTGATGCTCCGGTAGTAGGCGGTGCTGCCGTGCACGGTCGAAACGCCGACGCCGTCGCCGACGACCTCCCGCGCATAGATGTCGTCGTCAATCTTCACCTGGTAGCGCAAGGCGCTTACATTGTTTATGTTATGGATAAAAATATCGTTAATTGCATAGCGTTTTACGTTTCCGGTCATGCCGACGAGCTTCATCATCCGCGTCGTGCGCAGTTCGCCCGCGAGCAGCGCGTCGATCTGGCTTTCCAGGGAATGGCGCGGACAGTGCGGCGCGGTTTCCACATCACGGACCGGCATTTTCAAGCGCTCCGGATAGGCCAGCTCCGCGCCGAGCATCGCGCCGTCTCCGCCGTAACTGATCAGCAGGTCGAAATCCTCTTTGTTCCTGTCCACCACGGCGACGCCCTTCTCCCGCAGGATCTTCTCAAGGGCGGTTCCGTTTTTTCCGTAAAGCGCAACTTTCATTCCGCCGGACTCCTGAATTCATATTTTTCGATGATGGAATATAGCACGGCGGCCGCGCAATTTCCAACGTTGACCGAGGTTTTCGCTCCGAACATCGGAAGGGAAACAATCCCGTCGCAGATCCCGCAGACCTCCGGATCGACTCCGAGCGCCTCGTTCCCGAACACCAGCGCCAGCGGAAAACGGCAGGGATAATCCCAGACGTGCACCGCGGAATCCGAGACCTCCACGGCAAGCACGCAACAGCCAGCCTCCTTCAGTTCGCGGACCGCGTCGATTGTCCGGCCGAAGCACCGGAACGGCACCGTTTTCTCCGCCCCCATCGCGGAACGGGCCAGTTTCGGATGCGGCGGCGCAGGGGTGTAGCCGCAGCAGATCACCTCTTTCGCCCGGACCGCGTCGGCAAGACGGAAAATGTTCCCCGTGTTGAAGGAACTCCGGAGACGGTCCAGGACAATCGTGAGATCGGGATGCGCTCCCATACGCCAGGCTTCCTTATCTGCGGGAACGGGAGCTGCGCCCGGAAGAGGACCTGTGCCCGCCGCCGCGATGCCCGGAGGACGACCGGGAACGCGCATGTTTCACGGGCGCATTGACCCGTTCCGGAAGGAGAAGCATCTCCTCCTCCGGCTGGATCGTCCTGATGGAGATCTGCGCGTATTTTTCGATCTCCGGCATCACGTAGGCGCCGTATTCGCAGACGAAGCTGATGGATTTGCCCCGTGCTCCCGCGCGCCCCGTCCGCCCGATCCGGTGCACATAGTCCTCCGGATGGTCGGGAAGATCGTAGTTGACCACGTGCGAGATGCCCGCAATATGGATGCCGCGCGCGGCCACATCGGTTGCAACGACGATTTTGACTTCACCGGATTTGAACTTCTCCAGAATCTTCAGCCGTTTCGTCTGAGGGATGTCGCCGGAGAGCAGCTCCGCATGCACCCCGTATTCATACAGATGATCCACCAGATCAATGTTCTTTTCTTTCCAGTTGCCGAAAATGATCATGCGCTCGAACGGCTCGTTGCGGATCAGCCACAGCAGCATCGCGAGCTTCTGGTTGTTGAGCACGGCGTAGAAGTGCTGGTCGATGAGATCGGTCACGACATGCTCGGGTTCGGCTTCGAGCGACACCGGATCGACCAGCCAGCGGTCGACCAGCGCGAGCACCTCGGGTTCCAGCGTGGCGCTGAAAAGCATCGTCTGGCGTTTGCCCGCAGGCGGCAGTTTCGCCACGATCCGCCGCACGTCGGGAATGAATCCCATGTCCAGCATCCGGTCGGCCTCGTCGATTACAAGGATTTCCACACGGGAAAGATCCAGGTGTCCGCTCCGGGAGTAGTCGATGATTCTGCCGGGGGTGCCGACGAGGATGTCGATCGGATCGGCGAGCGAATCGCGCTGCGCCTGATGATCCATGCCGCCGAAAATCACCAGATTGTTGAGCGCCGTGTATTTGCCGAGCGCAAGCGCGTCGTTGTGAATCTGGATTGCCAGTTCGCGCGTCGGCGAGAGCACCAGCACGCGGCACGCGCCGGGCTTCCGGGATTCCGGCGGAAGCGGATTGCGCAGAAGGCGCGTCATCGACGATGCCAGAAACGCGGCGGTCTTTCCCGTGCCGGTCTGCGCTTTCGCCGCAAGGTCTCTTCCGGCGAGCGCATAGGGAAGACACTTTTCCTGAATCACCGTGCAGCAGCGGAAGTTGAGCGACTGCGTCCCGGCAAGGATTTCCGGGGCGAGATCGAGATCGAAGAAGCGCGTTTTCCCCTCTTCGGGCGGTGGCGGAACCAGTTCCGGCATCGGAGGCGGCGCCGCGGGAACCGCTTTCTTTTTCGCCGGAGCGGCGGACTGCTTCGGCTTCTTCTGGGTCTTTTCGGATTTCTCCGTTCCCGGGGCGGATTTCCCGGCGGGCTGTCCGGCGTTCGCCTTCCTCACGGAGGAGCGGCGCTGGATGGATTTTTCCCGTTTCGGATTCGGAGCTTTTGCGGCGGATTTTCTCCCGGTGCGTGGAGAGGTTTTCTCTTTATCCTGTTCTTCAGCGGAAGCGGTTCCGAAAATGGATCGTCTGAGGAGCCGGAGTCTTGCTTTGAGACTGAGCCGGAAGGGCCGTT
>CASEFP010000050.1 GCA_949287225.1 uncultured Lentisphaeria bacterium | reverse complement strand
GCTCTCCTCCGCACCGACGGACAGCGCACAGGAAAACATCACAAGAAAAAGAAGAAAATGAAAATGTTTCATGCGCCTTTCCGGGTTTTTAAGGAATATCTCATAAACATCCGGTAAGATATTCCCGGGAAACGCAGAAATCAAATAATTTCCATCAACCAGGCTTGACTTCATGAAAAGAAAGTTTAAGTTTCCCTACTGTCGCTGTATTAACGTTAACACACAAACAGGTGCGCGCATGAACGTCAATTACAAGATCCGCGCGGTCCAGCTTGATCTGGCGCGTCAGATGGAGACGATGGAATTTCTGAAAAATTTCATCGACTTCATTGCGGAACATCATTACAACACGCTGTTCCTCTATCTGGAATGGCGCGTCCGGACAAAAACGTTCGACATCGGGAAAAAGGAGGGCTACTCCGCGGAGGAACTCCGGGAACTGATCGACTATGCGGGAACACGCGGAATCGAGATCATTCCGGGACTTGCCGCGCTCGGGCACGCGGAACTGATTCTCAATCAGAAAAAATTTGAAAGCTATGCGGAACTGCGCAACGGAATGCATGGCAGATTCCACAGCACTCAGAAACACGATTTCTGCCCGTCGCATCCGGGAATGCGCAAGTTCCTGGAATCCTACTTCAGCGAGGTCGCCGCAATCTTCCCGTCGGAATACCTGCATGTCGGCGGCGACGAGGCATGGGACATCGGTTTCTGTCCGCAATGCGCGGAAAAGGCCGCGGCATACCGGGGTGAAGAGGAGATTTACCGCGATCATTTCACCTTCTGCCACAGGATCGTCACGAAGAAACTCGGCAAACGCATGATGATGTGGGACGATATGTTCGAATACTATCCGGACATTCTCCCGGAAATGCCGAGCGACATCGTGATGGTCAACTGGCAGTATCAGCTGAATGTGACGGGATATCAGGGGCACTTCGCGAATCTTGTTTTCAGCGACCGCCTTGCGCAATACGACGCGCTCGGTTTTGATTACCTCGTCGCTCCTGCGGACTACCTCTGGTCGAATGTCGAGAGCATCACGAATTACGCGCGGACGCACAGACCGCTCGGCGGGCTTGTGACAACGTGGGAGAAATCCAACGCGCTTCTCTACAAATCCTATCCCCTCATCGCTGCCGCCGGCTGGCTCTGGAGCGGATCCGCACAGGACGGCGACGACGCCGTGACAATTGCCGCAAAACAGATCTTCGGCGTGACGGACGAACTGTTCCTTCAGGCAATCCGGCAGTATGTCGCGGTGGTCAAGCGTGTTGCGGCTCCCTCCCCCGCCAATCTGATGAGTTCTGCCTTCTTCGGGCCCGACCATCAGGAGCTTCAGGCGAACAAGACCATGTGCGCCATCCTGATGCGGTATTCCGGGAAACTGCGCGACTCCCGCACCGAGGTTGTGCTCAACGACATCATCGACGATGTCATTCTGAAAGTTCTTGCCGCGCGTGCGAAACTCGCCGTCTTTCAGATGCTCAACGGCCAGGAGTCCGAACCTGTCGACGAAATTGTCCGGGAACTCTCCGAGGCGGCGGAAAGCCGGATCGCGGCATGTGAACTTCACCGGGGGAAAGAGGCCGCACAGCATTTCCGCACGTTCTTCGAGCAGGCATGCAAAGCCCTCTTGGAATGCGCGGACACCATCCGGAAAAAAGGCATTCTGAAAGTCCTCTTCTGTCTGCCCGACACCTACGGAGCGGAACGAGTCCGAATCCTCGTCCGGAGCGCGGGAAAACTCATCGAGGTTGCTTCCGGCGTCTTCAAGCACGAGAACGATGCCCTCTTTTACCACAACTTCCCGCTGCCGAAAAACATCGAGGTGGAGGCGGTGCGGATTGAAGCGGCAGGATTCGGCGGACAGGGTGTCTGCCATGTTTCCGCGAAAACCGGAAAAGGCGGGTTTGTTCCCGCCGCGCTCGAAAGCGCGGGCGGAATCGCGGAGCATCCCGAACATGTCCTCACTCCGGACACCAATTTCTGTTATCTGGGGTCGCAGCGCATCATCGACGCGTTTCACGACCGCACGAAAGCGGAAATGGTCAACTGGATTGAAGTCACAATGAAAAAAGTGGAAAAACACTGAAGAAAAGGAGAACCTTCTCATGTCCATACCGGGGTATGCCGATATTCAGATCAACGGGTATCAGAATGTGGATTTTTCCGATCCGGCGCTGACGGAAGCGGATTTCCTGCGCACGGCGGAACGGATTTTCCAAAGCGGAACGTATCTCTTTCTGCCGACGGTCATCACCAGCAGCGAGGAGATCTATCTGCGCAACATCAAACTGATGCACGACGCTGTGGAAAAAGAGGGGCTTGAAAAACAGATTCCGGGCATTCACGCGGAAGGTCCATTCCTCTCCGACCGGCCCGGCGCGGTCGGCTGCCACAATCCGGCGTGGGTCAGGAAGCCCGACTGCGCGTTTCTCGACAAAATCATGGACCACACCGGCGGATTCATCAAGCTGATGACCGTCGCGGCGGAGAATGACGGCGTCGAAGAGCTGATCCGCCATGCCGTCTCGCTGGGAATCGCGGTCGGCTGCGGACACGAGCTTGCAAACTACGAACAGCTTCAGAAAGCCCAGAACGCCGGAGCGCGCACCCTGACGCATCTCGGAAACGGCATACCGAACATGATCCACCGCCACAAGAATCCGATCTGGTCGGGGCTTGCCTGCGACGATCTCACCGCGACGATCATCACCGACGGACACCATCTGCCGCCGGAACTCATCAAATGCGTGATCCGCATGAAGGGGCCGGACAAAGTCATCGTCATCAGCGACGCCTCCCCGGTCGCCGGACTGCCGCCCGGACGCTACCACATGCTCGGAAACGATGCGATTCTGGAAGAAAACGGACTCTTCCACAATCCGGAAAAGGGCTGTCTCGTCGGCTCCTCCGCGAGCCTGAGCGACTGCATGAAATATCTGGAGTCGCTGGATCTCCTGAGTCCGGAGGATCTGGAAAAGGTCGGCTATTACAACGCGATGAAACTGCTCAAGATGCTCTGAGACGGAAAGAGGCGCAGATATTTTCCCGCGGTAAAGCGCCGCGGGATTTCAATTATTCTTCCGAAAGCCGGGGATCGAGCGCGTCGCGCAGTGCGTCCCCGAGAATGTTCAGCGCAAGCACCAGAAGGAACATGAAGAGCGTCGCGCCGCCGACCTCCCACCAGATGCCGCGCCAGAGCCGTTCCTGCCCGTCGGCGATCATGACTCCCCAGCTGGGCTCGAACTGCACGCCGAGCCCGAGATAGCTGACGATCACCTCGGTCATGATGGCAAAAGCGAAGCGCATCGTGAAATAGACGATCACCACGTGCATGAGATTCGGCAGAATATGCCGGAACAGAATGCGGAAATCCGTCTGCCCGAGCGCTTTCGCGGCCAGGACATACTGACGCTCCCGCAGCCGCATCGTCTCGGCGCGCACCACGCGGCAGAGCGACACCCAGCCGGTCAGCCCGATCCCGAGATAGACGGCAAGCATTCCCGGTTCAGTCCGCAAGATGCGCGCGGCCAGCTCAAATGCCGCCGCCAGCGGCCCGAAGAGAAATCCCTTCGATACGAGAAGGGCGAATGCGAGAATGAAAAGCAGCGACGGCATCGAGGCAAAAGTGCTGTAGAGCCATTCGGCAACATCGTCGATCCAGCCGCCGAAGTAGCCCGCGCAGATTCCGAGACACACGCCGATCGCCGCCGAAATGAGCGAGGCGACAATCCCGACCTTGACCGCCGTCTTCGCCGCGAAAATCGCCCGGATCAGCACGTCGCGCCCGAGGTAGTCCGTCCCGAGCGGGTGATTCCACGAAGGCGGCTGAAACCGTTCCGCATGATTCTGAATCTGATAGACCGCTTCCGTTCCGGTCGCGTCGCAGTATCCGCTGTAGATTTCCGCAAATACCGCCGCGCCGAGATAGAGCAGGCAGATGATCAGCGAGGCAAGAGCGAATTTTTTTGCGCAGAGCTTCCGGAGCGTGTCCGGAAACGGACGGCGGGAAAATCCGGCGGCGGAGGATTCGACCCCTTCCCTCATGGCGTACGCTCCTTCTGCACGGCGGCGCGCTTCATGCGCATGATATACACCTGAAGCAGCGCGATTTCCGGCGGCGTCACCCCGTCGATGCGCCCCGCCTGCGCGAGCGTCGCGGGACGGATTTTAGTCAGTTTCGCGCGCGATTCGTTGCAGAGCCCGGTCACGGAGGAATAGTCCATGTTCTCCGGAATGCGCCAGGACTCCAGCGCCCGGAGCTTGGCAATCGCCTGTTCCTCCCGCTTCATATAGCCCTCGTAATGCGCGAGAACGGCGATCTGGCGGAAGACGCGGCGGTCGAGAGGATCGTCTCCGGAAAGCCCGATCGTCTCCGGCGGAAACGGAGGATCGGCATTGTCAAGCACGCCGTGGACATCCTTGAGACGGTCCCACAGGAGGCGCCCGGCGACTCGCGCCGCTTTGCAGGCAGCCTCCGCGGCGGCGCACTTCTCGGAATAGCGCAGAAAGGAATCGTATTTTCCGCGCGGCAGAAGCCCGAGCGACCATCCGAGCGGAGCAAGACGGAAATCCGCGTTGTCCTGCCGCAGGAACAGCCGGTGTTCGGCACGGCTCGTGAAAAGACGGTAGGGTTCGACGATCTCCTTGGTGGTGATGTCGTCGGCGAGCACGCCCAGATAAGAGGTATCGCGTCCGAAAACGGCACCGTCTAGTCCGGCGGCGAAACGCGCCGCGTTCAGTCCGGCAAGGAGCCCCTGCCCCGCCGCCTCCTCGTAGCCGCTGGTGCCGTTGATCTGCCCGGCGTGATAGAGTCCCTTCCACTTCTTGACGGCCATCGTCCGGTCGAGTTCGTCGGGAAAGACAAAATCGTATTCAATCGCGTAGGCGTAGCGCGTAACCTTCACATTTTCCATGCCGGGGATCGTTTTCAGCATCCGGATCTGGATTTCGGGAGGAAGACTGGTCGAGAGGCCGTTGACATAATACTCATCCGTGTATTCCCCCTCGGGCTCGAGATAGACGTGATGGCGTTCGTGCTGAGGAAAGCGGACAACTTTATCCTCGAACGACGGGCAGTAGCGTGTCCCGATTCCCTTGATGAGGCCGTTGTACATCGGCGCCTGGTCGAGGTTGTCGCGGACAAGGCGCGCGGTCTCCTCGTTGGTGTGGGTCAGGTAGCAGGGCAGATTCCGGTGTTCGGCGCGCGGGCGGACGCTCTCATCGGGGAAAAAGGAAAAATGCTCCTCCAGCGCATCGGACGCCTGAAACTCCATGTGCGAAAAATCTATGGAACTGCCCAGCACGCGCGGAGGCGTCCCGGTCTTGAGGCGCCCGACGCGGAGTCCGAGCCGGTCGCGGATGGCGGCGGCAAGTTCGACGGACGGGGGATCCCCGGCGCGGCCGCCGGCAAAACTCCGGAGCCCGTAATGCAGTTTGCCGGAGAGAAAGGTTCCGGTCGCGACGACAACGGCTTTTGCGTGGAACCTGTCGCCGAACGCGGTTTCAACACCTGTGACCGCGTTTTTCTCCGTGAGAAAGCCGGTCGCGAGCGCCTGTTTGAGCTCCAGATTCTCCGCCTGTTCGAGACAGCGCTTCATCGCGTGCTGATATTCGAGTTTGTCGCACTGGGCGCGGGGCGACCAGACGGCAGGCCCCTTGGCAAGATTGAGCATCCGGAACTGGATCGCCGAAGCGTCCGCGACAATTCCCATCGCGCCGCCGAGCGCGTCGATTTCGCGCGTCAGGTGTCCCTTGGCGATGCCGCCGATGCAGGGATTGCAGCTCATCTGGGCGATGTGATCCAGATTCAGCGTCAGCATGAGCGTATGCGCTCCGACGCGTGCGGCGGCCAGGGCGGCTTCGCACGCGGCGTGTCCGCCGCCGATCACCACAACATCAAAAAATTCATCCATGCGTTACGCCGCAAGTTCCATTTCCGGTTTCCGGGTAAAAAAAGCAAACGCATTAATATAGATGAAAATCGCTCTCTTTCAAGGCGGAGAAGCGAACAATCCCGTACAGACGGCGGTATGACAGACTCATGGAACACGTTCAAGAATGATTCGCTCCAGAAAAATCAAATTCTGCGAACTCGATTTGTCAAAAGGAAAATCAGGACCGGAGAATCGAGCACTGACATAGACATCAAACATCTCGTCATTGCGCATATTTGCCACAATATTATTCAGCTTCACCTGAACCGTCCAATCCGGCAGCAGATAGAGATAAGCGCTCGTGCGCGGAACAATCCGGCAGATCCGGTAAAGCTGATACCCTTTCTTCGTAATCTCCCCGGAAGCTATCGCGCGACCTCCTCCGGTTTTGTTTTCCAGGGGGACATACATGGCGCACGGAAGCACATTTTCGGGATTGAATTTCCATTTCATCGGAATTCGCACGGCAAATCCCGCGTCGGCAGTGGAATCCCGAACCAGTGTCTTCCCGCTACCCCAGAGTTGAAACTGTTCCGCTGTAAAGTCATGAATCTGGCTTTTTTTTCCCATAAAGCGAGGATTTTCCCTGGTATGAAGCGGCAGCACCTGAAACATTTCATATTCCTTCTGTGCCGCGGCAATTCTTTCAGCATGTTTCGAAGGTGGAAGATCCCGCTTGACAGCGGCAATCCACCCGTCACGCGCTCGAACAGACATCGCCTTGCGGTCAAGTGGGAAATTCTGTTCCGTTCCCCCGTTTGCAAAATGTTCTCTTCCAAGCAAAGGAAGGCGGTACATGCAGATTCTGTCCAGATTGACGCGTGCACGACGAACGCGTTCCAGCACACGTCCCGTAACTTTCCGCTCGGCGGCATCAAACAACTGTTGAGCTGCGGACGCAGTCGCCAGATCAATATGAGTAAACATTGCAGGAGGAGCAAACCAGTCAATATAGCTGTTATTTCGCAAGACAGATGCTTTCAGGAGTCGTCGATATGCGAGCATTTCCGGCGCGGCGGCCCCGAAACAGCGGTCCATATAAATACGGATCAACTTACCAGCATCACGATCAGGATCCTCCAGCAGCCGCGCCTCAAGCCAGAGATTCATCTCGTAAAAGTCACCTGTTTCCGGCTTTTCATGTTCAAAGAAAACAAAGCGCACGTTGTACTTCCGGTACAGCCTCAGAGCGTCCGCGATTGTATCCTCCTGCGGATAAGGCCCGGGAATTACTCCATAGGTAATGCCGTAATCCCAGATACCGATATGGGGGGCGATCTTTGCCCATTTTGCAAGGCGTTCTACAAAATGCCTGTTAACGGTGTCGGAAAGGCGCCGAGCCTGATTGGTCGAAGTGTCGCAAAGGCGGATAATGACATTGTCGCGTGGACGGAGCGAGCGAGGCGGCTCCTCCGTGTGGTAGTAGGCTGCCGTGCTCACAAAATTATGCGGACGGAATTTTTTCATTTCATCGGCAAGGCGATTTACAGCATAAAGCAATGGTCCGGCTTCCGAACCTTCCCTGCGGACCAGAGTCTGACAGGAGGCGCATTCACAGGGATTGCGCGCATCGTTGATGGAAAAATCATAGATGTGTGGAGGAGCCACACCTTTTTCTGCCGCTTCGGTTTCGTCCTTCATTACAAAATTCCGCATTTCCCGGACGGCCTTGTCGAGCATCTCCTCATTGGTCAGGCAAAGCTGGGATGTCATTCCCGCAACACGTTTACCTTTATTCAGTGCAAAATATTCCGGATGTTCTGAGAAATAAGGCTTCTCTGGAAAATAAAGAGCGAAGGTATGAATAAAATAGGGACTTCCATAATTGAAACCTCCACCATATTCCGGTGAAATGGAATAATCGCCATCACGATTCAGGCGGTTGCGGGCGGAAAAGCGACCACCATCTTTCGGCAGAGAATTTTCCGAACGGTAAATATCGCGTTGAAAAAACACTGGGCTCCAGTGTATATCAAGTTCATCCAGGGCAACAGGCTGTTTTTCAGGAAGGGAATCCTCGAATTGATTGAACCAGTGAATCCCGATAACATCCTCCAGAAAGCGATAGACCGCATACAGGGTTCCGCGTTCTCCGCCGCCGCAGAGAACCAGATGGTTCCCGATGGATCGGATCACATAATTTTCCTCCGGCATAACCGAAGCGTTGATTCCATGGCGTCGGGCAAACTCACTGTCTCCAAGATGAATCACAGCCTCCTTCCCGCTGATCCGCAAGGAACGATCTACGGTTTGCCCGAGGTAGTTTTTCAGCTCCGCCAGAGCGGTTTTCTCCGCAAGTTTTAAATTCTCCGCAGGTAAAATCTCGTATCCCTGTAAGCGGACGCAGAAAAAAAACAAAAGGGACAAAAGAATATAAGATAAAATGTTCATGAAAATTCCTTTCCCTGAATAGTTGAATTAATCAACAGGATTATTTTTCTTCAGAATAATTTCACGCGAACCTTAGACTGAATGACAAAGGCCTGCGAAGATGAACTTCTCTGGGAAAAATGATACGCATGAAAACTCTGCAGTTTCACTGCCAGAGAGCTTTTCGTATTCGAGGAAACCGATCCATCCAGAAAGGCACAGTTGGTCAGACCAAGATGGCGCATGTGAAATGCCGATTCTTCGGCGCTTGAAGAATAATACACATTAGTGATCCATTGACTATTCCGAGATGTTTTGGTGGATTCCGTCAGGAACGCAGTATCCGATGGTCGTCTTGCGTTTCTCGTAAGAATCAGTTCATTGCCGTTGTTCCATGCAAACAGATCAGTTTTCGTCCGGTATTCATCCGGATTCATGGAGCGGAAGTAGGAACCGGCAATAATTGCATAAGTCTAATAACGGGTGATTGAATCGTCCCAGAAGGAAGGGCAGCGGACAAGTTTTGCCGGATGGCGTTCAGGATGCTGAGTTTCGGGCAAATAGCCGCATTGAATCATGATTTCATGCCAGTAGGCTTCCTTATTGTAGTTCACAACCCAGATATCCCCATTAAAATCCATTCCATAGGAAAACATCACAAGCGAGGACTGCTTCTGATTGGATATGCAGGAAATCTGCCGTGCCTTCTCCTTTGCTGAATTCAGTGCAGGCATCAGAAGCGATGCCAGAATCGCGATGATCGCTATCACAACGAGCAGTTCGATCAGTGTAAATAATTGACGGAAGGAATCATCTGTATCGACCGCCCTGAATGGAAGGCGGATATTTCCCGGCTGCGCGGCATTGACATTTTCTGTCGTTTTCATTGCAAATCTCCTTTCATAATAAAAAAAATATCGTTAAAATTCAGACAGATGCAACGATTCATTCCTGCGGTTTTCCCGCAATTTGAAAAACGCGGTCTTTTCCGAAACCATTCCGATGGACTCCCTCGGAATGAATTTCGCCTGGACGGTTTCAATGAAGCTCTCCATCGGAAGCGATGGATCGTCAAGATGACGCTGAAGCAGTTCCCATGCGCAGCGCCCCATTCGGCTGCCGCCCGTGTCGATCGTGGACAGGGAGATCGTATTGTATTCGGCGAAAAGATCGTTCTCCGACCCGATCACGGAAATATCGCCAGGCACGGAAATCCCCATCTCATAAAAACGACGCATGAGCCCCATCGCAAACCGGTCGCTGAAACACTGGATCGCCGTGACCTCCGGTTTTTCTTCCAGCAGTTTTCCCGCTGCGAGATATCCGAGTTCAAAATTGTTCAGATTGCTCCGCATTTCAACATGAAATGCCGGATCCCAGGAGGAAATGCCTGCTCTGCGGAGTTTCTCGACAAAAAATTCATGCACGCGCAGCGTGCCGACGGGATAGACCGTATGCGCAATATGACGGTGCCCGAGACGCAGCAGCATATTGATCGCATCTTCGACCGCATGCAAATTGTCCATGTCCACGCCGTAAAACCCGGGCATCGGATGCCAGTCGGCAGGAGGCCCGAGGACAACAAGCGGAATCCGCCGAGCAAGCAGTTTCGCAACCAGATCTTTCACAGGTTCAAGCTTTGTCATATAGCAGACCGCCCCTGCGCAATTGGATTCCAGAAGCAGCTCGAAACTGTGCCGCTGCCGTCTGGGATCAAGTTCCAGTTCCATCATATTAAGTTCATAACCGGCCTGCCGGACCATGCTGCGCAATTCCGGCAGAATCTAGCTGTACGGATGTTCCATGTGAAGCATGGTGATCATCCGGCTTGTCCCCGATTTCAGCGCCACGGCATTGCTGTTCGGCCGATACCCGACCTCCCGGGCGATCGTCAAAATCCGTTCCCGCGTTTCCGGCTTGATCTTGCCGATCCCCCGGAGCGCCATGCTGACCGTTGCGTGGCTGACTTCTGCCGTTCGTGCAATATCATAAATCGTTGCCATCAGAAAACCTGCTAAATTTTAATTTACTCGATTAACTTCTTTTTAATTATACATAAAAAAACTATTTTGTCAAGGTGAGAATGAAAGAAAAAACGTTTTTTTTGCGAATCATCCGCTCCCGCGATCAGGGCAGGACTTGAAAAGAGTCCGGAAACGCGGTATTGCAAATTCCGGAAAAGATCACATTCTGACAGCAGGCCGTTTCACGGAGAAAAAATGAAGCCGATGAGCAGAAAGCAGCAAGGATCCGAAGATAACGCGATCAATATAAAAAATATCTTGCCTCCGCTGTATCTGATCCGCAGTGCCGGGCCTTCGATTTCACCCTCCGGTTCCGCCGTTCAGCAGCGTTGATTTCTCCGATGACTGCTCCGGTGAAAGCGGCATGTTTTTCCTGTATGGCACCCGGATACATTGCGCCTGATACGACGGATCCCCGAGCCATGTATAAAATTTCTCATACGCGGTATCCGCCACCAGACTGCGGGAACGGTAAAACCCCTGAAAACGGGAGAGAAAAGCCAGTTCCTGTTCCGTGCAGTCGAAGGGACGCAGATCAATGCAGCGCAGCTCCTGAACCGGAAATCCCGGGATCTCCCTGCGAAGGTTTTCCAGTTCCAGAACGGCCCTTCCGTTTCCGCAGAGAACAGCGGAACATTCCCGTGCCCGCCGAGTATAATCCGCAAGCAGTTCCCGGAAGGAAAAAACCGTTTTCCCGGGAACAGGCTCCTCATTGAAAATCCATTCCGGACGCACCTCAATGCCGCGTTTCCGGCAGCAGCGGCGGAAAGCGTCACTTCTCCGGCGGAAACCGGTGTTGCGTTCGGCAGGTCCGAGGCGGCCGCCGATAAATGCGATCCGGCTGTGTCCAAGTTCCGCCAGTTCTTCGACGCAGGCTTCCGTTGCTGAGACGTCATCTCCCATCACGGTGTGGACTCCAGGATAATCATAATGTGTTTCCAGCGCGATATGCGGCTTGCGGAAGTCAGCGAGACGCTCAAGGAGCGCGGTGGAATCCATCGGAGAAAGCACCATGACACCGTCATACATCCGCAGATCCCCGCCCCAGTCGCCGAAAAAAAGATTGAGCGTGAAATTCTCCTTCAGAAGACGCCGGACAAGGAGCTGGTTCTCCACACTGCCCTCCTCCGTGCCGGTCCCGTACAGAGTGCTCAGGGAGATCTTCGCATCCGATGGAAGCGCAATGCCGATCACGATGGACACCCGCACACGTTCGCGCGCATCTTCGGCAATCAGGGTGCCGGCGTGTTTCCGGCGGATGATCAGACCGGAAGCCTCCAGTTCGTCCAGCGCCGTCCGCAGTGTCTTGCGCGAAACCCCCATCTGATCGGCAAGATCAACCTCCTTCGGCAGCTTCATCCCCGGCAGATATTTCCCAAGCTTGATCCATTTGCGGATCGTTTCCGATATCAGATCATAGGCCAGCATAAAAGCCTCGACAGTCTGTTAAGTATTCTTATGGCTACTTAATTATATGTGATTTCCCGTAAATGTCAAGAAAAAAACTGGAGATAAGCAGTTTTTTATAAAAATATGCGGAGTCCCCAAAAGGTGAAAGGCTCATGGGATAATTCACCTGCGGCAAAAGCGGAGTTTTTCTTCAAAAAAAATGATTTTTTTGTGTTTGCCCCCCTTGACATCCGAGGATACCTGGATGATACTTGTAAAAGAAACAAGGATACCTGGGGGATACCAGAGAAGATGATGCAGGCGACAAAACAGGAACGGATTTACCAGCTTCTGAAGGAGCGGATCGAGCGGGAAGTCTATGCGCCGGGATGCTGCCTGCCCAAAGAGGTGGAACTTGCCGCGGAGCTGGGGATTGCGCGCAAGACGCTTCGGCCCGCGCTCGAACAGCTCGCGATGGAGGGGTTGATCGAACGGATCAAGGGCAAAGGCACTTTCGTCCGGGACAAGTCTGTGCCGCATACAAAAATTCTGGTAATTCTTCATGACTCCAGAAGCATTACCAACCCCTTTCTTTATATTCTGCCGGGGATTCAGCTTGCGGCGGAACAACTGAATACTGCAATGGAATCCTGTTCCACCGCTTCGCTGCTCTCCCGGACGCCTGACGAAGCGGCGGAACGGATTGTCGCGGACGGTTTTCAGGGGATCCTCGTCTGCGCCAGCAATTTCAACGGCGATGAACCCATTATCGGAGTCCTCCGCAAAACAAAACTTCCCGTAGTTCTGCCCCATGCAAACCGGCGCGATCAGCGTCTTACCGGATTCTGCACACTTGGAACTGATTACCGGGGCGTCCTGCGCGACGGACTGCGCTATCTTGCGACACAGGGACATGTCCGGGTCGGCAATATTACGCTTAACAACATGCGCGGCATCGGAACGGAAGAGTATTTCGATTTTGTCCGGGAAGCCGGCCTGGACGATGATCCGGGTCTTCTGGCAATGACCAATTCCAGTTCGGAGGACGGCGAGGCGGTCCGCAAAGCCGCGCGCCATCTGATGGAGGACCTTGCCGATCCGCCGACGGCGCTCTTCTGTTTTTCCGACTTTTTCGCGCTCCAGACCTATGAATACCTGCACGAAAAAAACATCCGGATTCCGGATGATGCGGCAGTTCTGTCGATCGGCGGGCAGATCGGATGCAATTTCCTCAATCCGCCGCTTTCGGCGATCGACTTCGGAAGTCTTGACATCGGCAGGTCCGCCGTCCGGATTCTTCTGGAAATGATCCACGACAAGCGGCAGGTGCCCTTCATCGTGACGCCGCACCGCATCACCGAACGCGCCAGCACACGGAAAATGATCTACCAGAGAAACCATCTGAAGGAGATGAGCATATGAAATATTCATCGGAACGATTCACCTTGATCGAGCTCCTCGTCGTGATTGCGATCATCTCAATTCTCGCCGCCATGCTTCTGCCTGCCCTGAACAAGGCAAAACAGACTGCACAGCGCATTGCCTGTGTCAGCAATCTTTCCAGCATCGGCAAAGCAATCAGCATGTACATCAACGACAGCAAGGGATACCTTTCCGCCTATTACAACAACGGCACAGGAATGATGGACGGAGGCGGAACTGGATACGGATCATGGGACAACGGAAACGGGAAAGAGTTTTTAGGATCCGGATACGGTCTTGCCGAATATCTCCACATCAGAGACCAGCTTGGACTCGGAATGATAAAACGGAACAGCAGCGGCGGCATTCTCCGTTCGAAATTCGCGTGTCCGGCTGAGGCAAATGCACCTCAGGAGATTAATAAAACTTACAGGTCTCTGGGATATAATAAATTCATCTCCGGATACTCATCCCTGAAAGCCGAAAGATTTCCGCGGCCAAGCAGATTGTTCCTGATCGCCGACAGGAATGCTCTGAAGGTCGATACCAACGGCAACGGCGATTATCATTACGGACCGGCAAAATCCGTAATATCCAATTCCGCCTATCAGACATGGCGTCACAACCTTTCAAGCAATTTCGTCACGCTGGGAGGCAATGTGGAAAATCTGCGTTTCGGAGATGCGAAAATGGCGGAAAACGTAGATTATCAAGGTTGCATCAATGCGCCTTCCTGGCATGCGGGCGGACGGGGAAACTGCTCAGGACAAAAATGCTCCGACATCGCCTCTTTCTAATGATTCAAAAGAAAAAAATCAGCAATAAAACCCGGAAAGGAAATTCAACAAATGAAAGCGACAGCATTTCTGGCAGGATTCTGCACCGTACTGACAACCTTCTGTGCAGCAGCGCAGGAATCAGCTCCAGCACAGACAGGAACCAATTTACTGGTAAACAGTGATTTTTCCGCGCCGCTTGTGCGATCCGCCCTCCGGGAGCCAGGCTGGGACAGCGGAATCTGGATCTTCGGAAAAGAGAATCGGGAAAAATTCAGTAAAGAAGCAACTAAACTGGCAAAAGCAGCCATTGCCGATACAAAAGAGGGTAAAGTTCTGGAGCTGAAACGCCCTGCGGAAATTGAAACGCTTATGGGAACGGAATCGCCCAAATTCTCTCTCTCCAGCACACAGATTGCCGCTCTGGGGGATGAAAACGGCGGAACGTATCTGCTGAGCTTTGATATGCGTTACGAAACGATTGGAAAGAACAAGGCCGCACATTACGTTCTGGTCGCCTTCACTGATGCTTCCGATCAGCGCCGCGGCAGAGGCAGGGAAACAGGAAAAATGTTCATCCGCGCCCTCAAGGCGACAAAGGACTGGCAGAGTATTCATTTTAAAATTCCTGTTCCGGCAAAAACACGCGATATCCGGATCAGTTTCCGGGGGGATGGTGCGGGCCTCCTCCAGATCAAAAATCCGAAACTCCGGAAAAACGCACAATAAGCGAAACACCTCTTTTTCAATAAAAAACAAGGAAAACCTTTATGAAGAAAAAAATCTTCATCGCAGCGGGGATTTTTGCGTCCGCACTCCTGACGGCACATTCGCACGCGGCGAATTTCGAGCAAGGCGGCGTCACATTCCCGCTGGAAAAAATCTCGGCGGAACGTTTTGCTCCCTCAAAAGGAACAGAAGCCAATCTTCTGAAAAATGCGGATCTTTCCACCCCGCTCGTCCGTTCCGCAGCGGACGGCTGGAATCAGGGAATCTGGATTTTCGGAACGGAATACAGGAAGAAATACGAAGCTGAAACACGAAAACTGAGCAGTGCGGCAATCGTCGATACCGGAGAGGGCAAAGCGCTCGAACTCAACCGTCCGCTCTCCATCGAAACCCTGATGGGAAAAGCCTCCGACAAATTCACGATCGCATTCAACCAGACCGTGAAACTGCCGGATGAAGCGGGCGGCGCCTACCGCCTGACCTTTGAAAGCCGCAATCAGGTCATCGGGAACAACCGTTACGACCAGATGGTTCTGTTCAATTTCCACGACGGGAGCGATCCGCGGCCCGGCAGAGGAAAAACAACACGCAAATACATCTACAGCAAAATCAGCGACGGCGCACAGTGGCATCCTTACAGCTATGAATTCACCGCTCCGCCGAAAACGCGCGACCTGGCAATCTCCCTCCGCGCCGACGGCTGCGGAAAAATTCAGATCCGGAACCTCAAGCTCGTCAAACTCGACGCACTCAAAATGCCGCTTACGGTGGAACTTGCACCGATGAAACTGCTGGACAACACATTTGCCCTCGCCTCCGGCGCACCCGGCATCCTCACGTTCAAATTCCGCAACAACCTTCCCAAGGGAACGTTGAAACTCGGAACAGTCATGATGAATCTCGTTCTGCCTGCGGAAATCTCCGTGGACGGCACCAACATCTATTTTGGGAAAGAGATCAAGAGTTCCGAACTCACAATCAACGGGAAAAAATGGAAACGCTGGGAATTCGAGGTCAGCAGAACCTTGATCAATCTGATTCGCAATCAGCAGGGATTCAACGGCTGGAATGCTGCCTGCGTAATGATTTCCGGAAATGCAAAGGAGGGAACGCTCTGGAAAGACTGCCGCTATTATCTCACGGAAAACGGGAAGGCAGTCAGCGACACGGAATCCTTCGCATTGAAGATGCTGGCCCACTTTCCGAAAACTCCCGCTCCAAAACAGTTCTACCCCGGTTTCAGCTCGGTAAACAATGACATCATCTTCCAGCAGGAGGAGGCAAACAGGCGTTTTGCCGAATTCGTCGGAAAAACCGGAACAACGCTCATCACCGCCGGGATCACCCCGGAATATTCCAAGCTGTTCCGGGGAAACGGTGTCCGTCTCATCACGGCGGAATGCTTCGGTATCGCCAACGGATACCGCATCGGTCTTATGGACATGAAGAAAAAACCCGCATACTCCAACTATCTGGACAAGGACGGAAAAGCTGTCTGGAATCACACTGTTCCCGCGACCTGCCCGATGGCTGTCTACAACCGGACGCCGTATTACAAGGACGTCGTTCTGCCGCTTCTGAAAAACAGTCTCGCCGGACGTGACGGGATCCAGCCGAACTGGGAACCCTATACCTTTGTCGCCAAAGGCTGCTTCTGCGACAACTGCCGCACGGAATTCGCGAAATATCTGAAAATGTCCGAGGACAAGGTCAAGGAAATCTGGCCCGATCAGCTCCTCCCCGGCGGGACATATCGCGATCAGGCAATCCGCTTCCGCGCTTACCAGCACGCCCGTCTCATCAAGACTCTGCATGAAGATGCTCTCAAGTTCGGCGCGACGGAAGTCGGATTCTGTCCCGAGGTCGGCACAGACCAGATCATCCGCTACCCGGATCATTTCAAACAGCAATGGGAGTTCACCCCCTATGAATATGCCGGAAGTCTGAAGTGGCTGAATGTCTGGGGCCCCTACGTCTGGTTCATCGCCGATCAGCCCTATGCCTACACCAAGGGTGCCAATCTCCTGACGCTGGAAACGGCGCGGCGCGTCATCTCCGACTACCGGAAGCATTTTCCCGATCCGGAAAAACGCGCAAAACTCATGGCGATGCCGCATGGCAGTCAGGGCAGTCTCCTGTCTCTGGGACAGCCGGAAAGCCTGGCGATGGATCAGCTCAGCAGTTTCCTTGCCGGTTACGATGCCTCAATCCTCTATTTCTTCCCGCGCGGCTACGACCATCGCTACTGGAAGGCATTCGCCGAAAGCAACGCCCTGATCGCGGCAAATGAAGAGATGGTGATGAACGGGAAAAAGAGAATGGGCGTCACAGCGCTTGCGCAGTCGCCCTTCCCCGCCCCGGTAAAAAACATCCAGCCGCGATACCTTCCCGACGTGGAATCCAGTGATCTTCTACAGTGCATCGCGTTTGAAAAGGACGGAAAAATCCTTGCCGCCGTCGGCAATTTCTGGGAAAAAGCTTCTGCCGTATTCGTGCTCCGCATCCCGAATCTCGACGCAAAACGCCAGTACATGGTTCTGGAAAAAGCGTTCGACCGTCAGTTCGTGCCGGAAACAGGGAAGTTCTATACCGGAAAAATGCTGTCCGAGGGTATTCTCCTTCCCGTCGGCGCGCTCCGCTGGAGTTTCTTTGAAATCGCTCCCGCCGCGGAAAATCCGGCAAAGGCCGTGACCGCCGCGGAAATGCGCGCGGAACTCGCCCGCTGCAAAAAGGCAAATCAGCCCGCCGCAGATGAGGAGGCCGCCCGCGACAAGGCGCTCCATGCGGAAAACGACATCGGTGAACTCAAGAGCATGTCGCATGGCGCGCTTTCCTGCAGGGAAGTGAAGAGAAACGCGAAACCCATGCTTGAAGTCGTCTCCGGGAAAAATGTTCTTCTCCTGAATCCGGCGGGCATGGCGCTGGAGTCCTGGAAGGTCAGCGGGACACTTCTTGCGGAAGCGAACTTCGGGCTTTCCGCCTTCTGGACACCGGGCAGACACGGAATGGTCGCCAACGGCAGCTACCGCGTCACGGAACAGAAAATCTCAGAGAAAGGGCTGAGCGTCACGGCGGAAATGACGACGAACGTCCGCAATTATCCGATGCTCTCCGGATTGAAGATCGTCAAGACCGTCACAGTCTCCCCCGATCTGAAACGCGTTGTTTTTTCGGTAAAACTTCACAATCCCCAGGAACTTGCAATGAACGAAGTCGGCTACCGCTGGCACTTCATTTCGACGGCATGGAGCAACCGGACCAAAGGGATTGTTGAAAATGCGGGAAAGATGATTCCGCGTCCGAATGCCTACACGCTTCTCAATGCGAAAGCTTCGCGTGTGGCGGAACAAGTGATCCGCCGTCTCTTCAACATCAAGGAGAATCCCGCCGTCCCGGTCACAGGAAACACCTTCCGTTTCGTGATTCCGGACAGAAGCGCTTTGAAAGGCACCTTTACACCCGCCGATTCCTTCGCGGGTGTCGCGGTCTGGGATACACCCAACATGATCGCGGCAACCTTCGAACCGTTCTACAATCCGCTGATGATCCCGCCCGGCGGCTCGGTCTCGTTTGAAGCGAGCTTCCAGGCTGAATGACAACCACTGTATCCCGTGACAACTCCGTCACGGGATTTTTTTCTCTTTTTCCGGAAAAAAAAAGAAAAAAAACTGGCGGACTCCGGAATGCGGACTACATTAAAACAACGCAAACAAGGAAGGACGCTTCTATCATGAAAATCTACATTTTCGTCGACATCGAAGGCATCAGCGGAGTCAGCAGCAGGAAATACATCAGCATGGACGAGGGACGCCCCGATCTCGTCGCACTTGCGCGCAAATACATGGCCGAGGATACCAACGCCTGCATCGAAGGGTGCTTCCGCGCCGGGGCGACCGAGGTCATCGTGCGCGACGGCCACGGCGGAAGCTCCAACATGACGCGCGAACAGATCGACCCGCGCGCGGATTTCATCGACGGCATGACCCCCGGCGTCCGCTTCGCCGACATCGAAGGCGCGGACGGCCTGATCCTTCTCGGCTATCACGCGATGGCGGGCACGGCGGGTGCGGTGCTCGAACACACCTACAGCTCGGTCGAAATCCAGAACATCTGGCTCAACGGCAGGAAAGCCGGCGAAGTCGGAATCGACGCGGCAATCGCGGCGGAACACAAGATCCCCGTCATTCTGGTCAGCGGCGACGACAAAGTCTGCGCCGAGGCTTCCGAATGGATCCCCGGCGTCGTCACATGCGAAGTGAAAAAGTCCTTCTGTTCGTTCGGCGCCCGGATTCCTTCGCTGGAAAAAACCCGCGCGCTGATCACCCGGAAAACCGAGGAGGCTGTCCGCAAGCTCCGCGAAATCCCCTGCATCAAGCTGGATTATCCGGTGAAATACCGCGTGGAACTGGTCGAACGCCGCCAGCCGACGCCGTGGGCAAAACACATCGACGGCCGGACCTATGAAATGGAAACGGACTCCGTGGAGCAGACCCTTCTCGGGAAAAACTGATGGATCCGATTCCCCGTCACAGCGGGTGTCTGAGACGGTCCGCCAGCCCGGACTGACGGATCGTCAGACGCTCCAGCGACATGGCGATGACCGCGCGGTCCGCCCACAGCTCCACACGCTCCTCCGCGCGCGTAAGTGCCGTATAAAGCAGCTCTCGCGTCAGAACCGGCGTATCGTGATCCGGCAGGATGATGAGCACATTCTGAAAGCCAGATCCCTGCGATTTGTGAACCGTCATGGCGAAGACCGCCTCATGTTCCGGCAGTTCGACAGGCAGGAACGAACGGAAAACTCCGGGCGTGTGCGAGTCGGGGAAATACACCCGGAGGACACCGGAATCCGAACGCCAGACCAGTCCGATGTCCCCGTTGTACAATCCCGTCTCCGGATGGTTGCGCACAATCATCAGCGGCAGTCCGGCGGCAAACGGTTCACTCATGCGCAGATGCGCCCGGAGCGCGGCGTTGACAGCAAGAGTTCCATACGGTCCGTTCCGGAGCGCGCAGAGAATCCTGAAGCGCCCGATCAGCTCAAAGGCACTGCGCATGGCAGCTTCCCCGCCGCGGTCGGCAAGGCCGCGCAGTTCGCGGAACGCATGAAGCGTCTCCTCTCCCGGAAACCGGATGCACGGTTCGGAAATCCGCTGAAACAGCGCGCCCCCGAATCCGCCGCGCGGCAGCTTCCGCGTATGAAAGTCCGGCGTATCGCACTCCGCCACGCGGGCTGTAATGCTTTGCAGATCCTCCGGAGAAGCGATGTTCCGGATCGCCGCGCTGATCGAACTGATATTCGGCGCGTTTGCCGAGCGGTGGTTCTTCACCAGCTCCGCAATGCACCCGGAAAGCGGAAGAGAATCGGAAACGACGGGGAATGTCCAGGAAGTCTGGCGCTGAAATGCTTCTGCCGCACATTCGCGCATGACGTTGCGCGAGCCGCATGCGCAGAGGTCCGCCAGAACCGCGCCCGCGTCCACCGACGCGAGCTGATCCTTGTCACCGAGCAGGACGATTTTCGCCTCGGGACGCACGGCGCGGAGCAGTTTTGCCATCAGGGGAAGCGAAACCATCGAAGCCTCGTCCACAACGATCAGATCCGCGCGCAGGGGATTTTTCTCATTGTGCCGGAACTGCGTTGTGCCCGGCAGAGGAGAGAGAAGCGAATGGATCGTGCCGCAGGGAATGGTACTCAGGCGCTCACGGATCTCAGGCGCGCATGCCAGCCCGGCGATCCCCTGCGTCACCGAGTCGCGGAGTCTCGCCTGCGCCTTTCCGGTTGGCGCGCAGAGTGCGATTTCCAGCCCGGGATTGCGCTCAAGCTCCAGCGCGAGAAGCGCGGCGGCAACGGTTGTTTTCCCGGTGCCGGGCCCGCCGGTGATGATGGAAAAGTTCCCGGAACAGGCGAGAAACACGGCGGACTGCTGGAAGTCGATATCCGGTTCCGCGGCCGCCTTCCGGAAATACGGGGAAAGCGCAACGAGACGCCCCGGCGCAAGATCGGGAGGCGTCTGCTCTGCCGCGCACCGGCGGCGGATCGCGTCCGCCAGCGAGAGTTCATAAAGAAAATAACGGTTCAGATAGAGTCTGTGCGCGCGGTCGAGCACCAGCGGCGCGGTCGGATGCACGGTTTCCGGATAATGTTCGATCACAGCGCCAGGCAGTGCGCGCAGAGCGGAAAGCCATTCATCCAGTCCGGGCAGGAGAACACGGGGCTCCTCTCCGCCCGGTTCGGGATCGGAGGGATCGGGAAAACGCCGTCCGGCGTAAAGGTTCAGATCGCAGCAGCTGTTCCCCGCGCGGACGCAATACGAGGCGAGCGCGGCGGCGCAGAAGAGTTCCGGACTCTCCGAACGGGCGCGCCTCAGCAGGAATTCGGCGAATACAAGGTCAATGGGAGAGAAGGCATCCTCCCCGTCCAGCTGTTTAAGTTCCTCAAGCGTCATCGTCTTACCCCAGCAGTTGTTCCAGTTGTGCCAGAAGCGCGAACGGAGGGCGGTCATGATAAACGCCCGTGCCCGGCTGTTCCGGCGTGACGCCGCGCACAAAAAGATAATAAACTCCGCCGAAATACCGTTCATGCTCCTCCTCCGCATACGTTCCGATCCTGAGGCGGAGGAACTTGATCAGCGCAACGCAGTAGATCAGGTACTGCAGGAAATAGAAATGGTTCAGCATTGTCGCGCGGATGCCGTCCGGCAGGAAATTGCGCGGATCGCCGCCGAGACGGTTGGATTTCCAGTCCGCGATGTAAAAGCGTCCGTTGCGCTGAAACACCAGGTCAATGAAGCCGTTCAGGAATCCGCCGGAAACGGTTCCCCGCAGGGAGTTCCAGGAAGGCATCCCCAGCTTTTCCGTCACATACGATTCCAGAACCGGGCGCAGATCCCCGATGCGGAACCCCTTTGCAAAAGAGTAGTGGAACTGCATTTCGCTGACACGGTCCGCGCGCGGAATCTCCGAAAGCGCAAAGGCATCCCCGTCCGCGCCGGGCAGCGGCGAAGCCAGCACATTCCGGACCATCGCCATGGTGAGCGCGATCCGTTCGGCTTTTTCCGCCCCCTCTCCGAGAATGCCGTAGAGGGAGAGTTTCTCCTCGACCAGCGACGCAAGATTCTTTTCCGGATCCTGGAAATCGAGCCTTTCAAAAATTTCATGCCAGGCATTGCCTGTCCGCACACCGCCGGGGATGGCAAAAATCCCCTCCGGCTTCGGACCGGGCGGAAGTTCGGCGGCTTCCTGATCGTAGTCGGCGGGAGCGTCCGTTCCGCCGGAGCTCAAGCCGGAAAAGCTCGTAATCCGCCAGTCCGGATCCAGTTTTCCCTTCCAGACGGGATGATGCAGTTCTCCGATCTCCTCGCGGCGCATCAGATACGGGGGAACCGGCTCCGTTTCAGGCGGCGGGGGAACAAACCACTCCGGCGGCACGGCGTTCCGCACGGATTCCTTCGATGCGGCAAGGCTGGCGCGCAGATCCTTCACCTCAGGCAGGATCGGGAGAGTGCGCATCCGGAAGATCCAGTCCAGCGCGGAAAGATTGTCCTTGCACGCACCCCAGAAGATGTGACAGTAATATTTCGCGCGCGTGACCGCGACATAGGCAAGACGCAGCAGCTCCTGAAGGCGTTCACCCGAAGCGAGTGCGGCGGATTCCGGAGAATCGGTGAAATCCTGTTCAAGACGGCCGTCCGGGAGATGATAGTGTTCCGCGTATTTATCGGCATTCCAGGTAAACAGCGTCGGCAGCATGACCAGCGGGAATTCCAGTCCCTTGCTTTTGTGGACCGTCATGATCCGGACCGCGGCACGGTCGGTTTCCAGCAGGATTTCATATTCATCGCTCTTGTCCCGGAGACGATCCGAACGCTGGCGCTCCAGGAAGTGGAGCACACCGGAAACGGAAAGGGAACGCGCCGTGCTCTCATGATGAAGAACTTCCCCCAGCTGGAGAAGATCAGTCAGTTTGCGCTCGCCGCGCGGTTTTCCCAGGATGCGCTCGCGGACACGGAATTCCCGCAGAAGTTCATGAAACATCTCGGTAAAAGAGGTGTTTTCCCAGCGTTTGCGGAGGTGCTCCAGTTTTTCCTGCATGCCATCCAGCGGCAGCTCGCTTCCGCCCTCCTCCGCCAGATGAATCCGGATCAGATCAGGCAGATCGTATCCGATGAGATCCGTATGCATCGCCCGGACCACGGCGGAACTGTCCCGGGGATCGGCGATCGCGTCGAGCACGCAGGCAAGTTCTCCGGCGGCCTCGGAATCAAAGACATTTCCGGCGTTTGCAATCACCGAGGGAATGCCGTATTCCGCAAGCGCGGACTGGACACGCATCCCCTCATATCCGGAAAAGACCAGAACGGCGAAATCCCCGGGACGGACGCCGGGCTCCGGGCGCTCCGGCAGACGGAGCGCGGAATCTCCGAGCATTCTCCGGATCTCCTTTGCGCAGAGAAGGGTGGTGCGCTCAGCCAGCTGAATTGAAGTCGGAGGTTTGCCGTCGGCGGGAAGCCACGTGATCTTCAACGGGAAAGGATCCTCCGCTCCGCCGCGCAGGATGCCGGGGCGGACATTGCCGTCCGCGTCGGCGGGCGCACGGACCTCCGCAAACGTAATGCCCGGATCCGCAAACGGATACGGATGGCCGTGAAAGACCGTGTTGACGGCGCGGATCATCGCTCCGGACGAGCGGTAGTTGGCGGTCAGGCCGTATTTGCCTCCGTGCGGCGACTCCCGGCAGTCGCGTTCCGCTCTTCGGTAAGCTGCGATGTCCCCGCCCCGGAACGCGTAGATTGCCTGGCGCGGATCCCCGACCATGAAGAGCGTGGGACATGGTCCGAAGGCAAACAGCGAACAGAAGATTTCATACTGCACGGGATCGGTGTCCTGAAACTCGTCGACAATCGCGGCACGGTATTTTCCCCGGACCGCCCGGACAAACGAGTCCTCATCGGAACGGACGGAAGCGCGGACGCGCAGCAGCAGATCATCGAAGGTCAGGAAATTCTCTTTGCGTTTTTTCCGCTCGAACTCCCGGCGGACAAACCGCAGCGCGGACGGCAGGAGCGTATCGCAGTAAAGCTGAAGCGCCGCAAGAAGTTCCGCGTTTTTCGCAAAGAACGGGTCGCGCAGGCATTCCATGGCATGTGCACGCAGTTCCTTCGCGATGCGGACCTTGATATGCGCCTGCACCAGTTCCGGGGAAAATTTCTTCAATGTTGAGAAAACGCCGTGGAGCGAAGCGCTTTTCTTCCAATCCAGCAGAATCCGTTCCGCTTTTGCGCAATCCTCCGGATAATACCCTGCTTTCATGATGTCTCCGAAGCCGGTCAGGATTCCGGGATGAACCGCGGCGGCGACCTCGTCCAGAAGCGGGACGATCCGCATGAGAAGCGGGGCGGTGTCGAAGGGTTCCTGTGCACGAGTCCTGAGATGAAGATCCGGACGGGCATACAGTGCGGCAACCGTCTTGAAATACGCGTCCGGCGTGAAGGCGCTGAACTCCCGGAGCGCGGCCCGGAGCGCGGCATGGTCAGGCGAATAGAATTCACGCCGGTAAAAATCCGTCAGAAGATCGCGGACGATCTCCTCGGAATCCGTCCGGATGACGGTATCGAACAGGCCGCCGCTTTCAAAGGCATACTCCGCAAGCATCCGCTGGCAGAAGCCGTGAATCGTGGAAACCGATCCGTCGTCGAAATCGAGCACGGCGTTCCGCAGACGCCCGATCAATGTTTCCCTCGGCGCAGAACCCTCCGCGTGTTCCAGAATGGCGGCGATGCGCGGGAGCTCGTTTTCAGGAAGTGCGTCTCCGTCGGCATAACGCAGAGCGTTGCGGAGCATGTCGCGGATCCGGCTCTTCAGTTCGGCGGTCGCCGCCTCGGTGAACGTGACGACGAGGATGGAGGAAACCGGAAGCCCCCGCTCCAGAACGAGACGCAGGACAAGATTCTGGATGTTGTAGGTCTTGCCGGTTCCGGCGGCGGCTTCGACCATGCGGACGCCGTCGAGCGGACAGGTAATGGAGTCGAGCTCCGGAATTTCACTTCTCATCCTTCACCTCCCCGTTCAGAAACGGACGGTACACAATGCGTGCAAGCTCCGCAAATTCCGCCGCAAATTCAGGAGAATCAAAATCTTCCGGAGAAAAGAACAGCGCTGCGGCCTCGTCCTCCACCCAGTCTCCGCCATAACCGTTCGCCCGGTAACCGTAAAAGGCGTTTAGCGCCTGAGAAAGCTGTTCTCTGTGCAATGCATAAGCGAACGAGGCATTCCGGAACAGGGGCAGGACCCGCGTCCGTCCCCGCTGGAAAAGCGCGAGCAGTTCCCGCAGACGCGCAACACTCTCCTCCGGCGTCAGCCCCTGCATCTTCCATGCGGCGCCTCTCTCCCGGTTCCAGGCCAGGGAACACGCGTCCGTCCCCCGCACGGCGGAGAGAAGCAGATGGCGCAGGTACCAGCGGACTGCATCAGGCCCCTTGAATCCGGCGTTTCTGCAATAAACCTGCGTCAGCCCGGCGGGATCCAGCGGGATTTCCCCGGAAAGAGTCGTTTCATCAATCCGGATTTCCAGCGGAACGGAAGAAGCGGACGCCAGAAGCGCCTGAAAACCGGGGGAAAACTGCCGCAGTGTCTCGCACGCCGCGCAGAACGCCGCTTTCCCCGGCGCGCCGACGGGAAGGCGGTTGGTATTCTTCAGAATCCGGTATTGTTCCTCGTCGGGAATGCCGCGCTGCGTCCACTCCGTGACCGTCTGTTCCAAAGAATATTTCTCCAGGCTGTCCAGCACGAGCGGTTCCACATCCTCCATGGTGCCGGAATCACTCCGGAGATACAATCCCGCCGCATGCTTGAGATAATACGCCTGGGGTGCCCGGAAAAACTCCTCCAGATCCAGCAGGGAAACTTCCGGCGGCAAAGGCGGCATTTCGATCCGCGGCAGGCGCTCAAGCAGACGCTCCGGAGGAGGCGGGCTCCCCTCCAGAGCCGCGGCAAGCGCCTGTGACGCCTGAAAGGCTGCTTCGGAAAAGGAGAAGAGTCCGGGATGTCTCCCGTTGAAATAATCGAAATCAAATGCCTGAAGCTTATGGCGGATCACCAGCGACTTCGGGGCGGTCCCGAAGGAATCCCCCAGTGTCTGGAGCAGTTCGCCCAGCGGGGAAGCGGGCGGATACTCCTCATCTCCCCGGCAGTCCCGTCCCTGGTGGAACAGGAGCAGATTCCTGCGGGCGGCAAGGACCGATTCCAGAAAGAGATAACGGTCCTCCTGATTCGGGGACGGATCCAGTTTGCGTTTTTCGCATGCGAGAAGACTGAACCCGATCGCAGAATCCCGGCGCGGGAACGCTCCTTCGGAAAGTCCGAGGATCGCCACGACCTTCATGGGAATGCTCCGCATCGGCACCAGCGAACAGAAGGTAATTCCGCCGTGCAGGAAGGGATCGGAGGCGGGAAGCTCCCCGAATCCCTCTTCGAGCAGGGAAAGCACCAGTTCCGAGGAAAGCGCCTCGGGAAGGCGCAGCTCGTCCGCGCACTCCGAAAGATGACGCAGCGCAGTGCGGACGGCGGAAAGTTCCAGATAGAAATCGCTGTCGTTGAGGAAGAATTCGTCAAGCGCCGCGGAAAGCAGTTCGCACCATGATGCAAGAGGACGCGCGGAAGCAAAACGTTCCCGCAGGGAAAAGAGCGCCTGCACGAAACGGATGAAGGCTCCCAGCGTCTCCGCATCGCTCCCTTCGACGGCGTCAAGCGAGACCACATCCTCGCGTCCCTGTTCCGCCTCGTCCCGGAGCACCGCGTAGCCGAGCAGAAGACGGTCCAGCCCCTGCTCCCAGGAGTATTCCTCGAAGCCGACGCCGCAGAGCTCCTCGCGGTTTTCCGCATTAATTCCCCAGCGGACGCCGCTTTCCGCAATCCATTGCCGCAGAAGATCGAGATCGCCGTCGGAGAGGCCCCACTTCCGGCGGAGGGCGGGATGCTCCAGAAGATCGAAGACGGCGGACGTCTCGTATTTGCCGTTCCGGAGCTTGAGCAGGGAAAGGAATGTTTCCGCCGTGCGGTTGCTGTCCCGGATGCTGCGGTCGGAAAACGCATAGAAATCCTTCAGTTTTCCCGTCCCGAACACCGCGTTGACATAGGGTTCATAAACGGTGATGTCCGGCGCCATCACGATGATGTCGCGCGGCTGAATGTCCTTGTCCTGAAGCAGTGCCAGAAGCTGGTCGTGGAGGACCTCGACCTCGCGCAGCGCGCTGTGGCAGTCATGAACCGTAATGGAATGATCGGAGGGATCCCGCAAAAGCGGAGGCTTGAAATCCATTCCGGCGGAAGAAGCGCCGCCGCGTTTCACATTCTCCAGAACATCCTGCTGGAGCACCCCGAGCATTGTGGTTCGCGCCTCGGAAAACGGTTCAAAGCAGAGAGTTTCCTCCGCAATGCACGTTTCGGGGATCTCCGTCATCAGCGAGAAAAAGTCGCGCCCCCGTGTGCCGAGCGACGCCAGAAGCGGATTGCCGCCGGCAAGTGAGCAGGGATCCACCCCCATTCTGCGTGCCAGTTTCGACGCCTGACGCCCGGAAAGCACATCGCTCCAGTAATCCTCGCAGGGATTCACATAGAAGAAATGAACATCACGGAACTCCGCAAGTTTGACGAAAAACTGAAGATACACGGGCGCCATCGCGTTGATCCCGAAAACGGTCACACGTTCCGGCGCGGCATAATCAGGAAGTTTCTGCAAGATGAGGAAATCGCGGAAATATTCGTCCATTCCCCTCCCCTCCCCGACAAGTTCGAGAAAAAGCCGTGCCTGCCAGTTGTCCGCCGCGGGAACCGTGCGCCACTGTTCCAGAACATCGGTGCGGTAAATCTGATACTGGTCGAAGAGTCCGGCGATCTTCTCCGCCAGCTGGTATTTTTTCAGATCCTTCGCCCCGGTATCGTGCAGGAAATATTTCTCCAGTTCCGGATACGTCTCCGGATGATCCATGAAGATATGAAAAAGATTCCATGTCATCCGCTCGCGGGATAAACTGCGCACCGCGTCATGATAGCCGGGAAACACGCGTTCGAATACTGAAGAGATGAATGCGTTCAGGAACGGGAAATCCAGATTCGCGGCAACGGGAGAGGATTCCGCCAGTTTCAGGCGAAGCCACGCGGCCATGCCCTGCGTCTGCACCACGACGGTTTCCGGAATCAGCCATTCCCTCCCGGGACACATATAGACACGGGAGCAGAAGGCATCCGCCAGCCGTTCCAGTTTGTTTCCCGTATATAGATAAAAGCCCACCGGTCTTTTCCTCTTCCAGTCGTTATCCGGCTATAATAAAACGGAAAAAGAGGGGATTTCAAGTTTTTTTTCTCTTTTTCATCATTTTATTTCCGTTCGGAACTGGCAATTTCCCGCACAGACGGCTACAATACCGGAAAACAAAACCTGCGAGGTGATGGATGGATCGGATTTTCTATATTGCGGCGCGTTCCCAGGAGAAATCTGGCGGCATTTACGGTTACGAACAGACAGAGGAAAACGTCTGCGGACAGGTGTTCTTCACTCCGCTGCGCGGGGTCTCCTACCTGGCCTACTCACCGAAGAAACGTTTTCTTTATTCGGTTTACAAGGACGGAGCCGTGAACAAGGTCGCCGCCTATGACCGTTCCGACGACTCCACGCTCGTTTTCATGAATCATGTCGAAACGCACGGCGAATCCAGCTGTCATATCACGACCGACCGCGCCTGCGCCTTCCTCTACTGCGCCAACTACACCAGCGGCAACCTCAACGAGTTCAAACTTGTGAACGGCACCTTCACGGGCGAAGGCAGAATGATTTCCTACACCGGAAAACTCGGTCCGAACAAGCGCCGGCAGGAACATACCCATGCTCACTGCGTGTGCTTCACGCCGGATCTGAATTATCTCTGCCTGGTCGATCTCGGGCTCGACGAGGTGCTGCTTTTCCGCTTCACACCTGAAAAAGGAATCGAAAACGCGCCGGCATTCCGTTATCGGGGCATTCCCGGTTCCGGTCCGCGCCACATTCTTTTCGCGCCGGACGGCAGACACGCATGGCTGGCAAACGAGGTGGACAACACGGTCTCCGTCCTGGAATACGCGGATGGGAAACTTTCGCATGTCTCCACGCTCTCCACGCTTCCGGACGGCCTGAAATTCGATAGGGAGACCAAGGTCGCCGCCGTGCGGCTCTCTCCGAACGGAAAACATTTGATTGTCAGCAACCGCGGTTATGACTCCATTGCCTGCTACCATGTTGCACCGGACGCGTCGCTGACGTTGTATGACATCGTGGACAGCCATGGAAAAAGCCCGCGTGACATCAACTTTCTGCCGTGCGGATGTATGGTCGGCGCCTGCAACGAGTTTTCCGATAATGTCGCACTTTTCCGATATGATCCGGAAAGCGGAAAACTCTCCTATCTTCCGGATATGGATATCCACGTCCCCGGACCGCTGTGCCTCATCTGAGAAACGGAAGAATGCGCATGCATTCTTCCCGGGGTCAAGGGTCGCTGACCCTTGTCGTGATCCAGCGGCGAAACGCTGGTCGTGCGGAGCACGAAATCCCCGCCGGCCTCCGGGCGAAACGGAAGAATGCGCAAGCATTCTTCTCGGGGTCAAGGGTCGCTGACCCTTGCGCGGTCCAGCTGCGCAAGCTGGTCGTGCGGAGCACGAAATCCCCGCCCGGAGCGGTTCAGACCGCTCAGTGACGAGAACTTTTTCAACGAAAAAGTTCGAGAGCTCCGGGCGTATGCATTGAGACGGAAGAATGCGCGAGCATTCTTCCGTCTCGTTAATAGTAAAGAACCACGAGAGCTCCGATTATATCCCTGATGTTACACGCTGTACCGGCGGCTCCCGAAGAAGCGTTTCTCGTCCTTTAGCGGGTGGAAGCGCCGCCGGAAGGGAGATTTCGCGCTTTGCGCGACCAGCTTACGCAGCTGGACCGCGGCAGGACTGACAGTCCTGCACGAAGCATTTTTGCGATGCAGAGCATCGCTGTATGAAACTGTTTTTTTTGAATCATAATTTGCAAAGCAAATTATTTTTTTATTGCGCTGCTCCGCGCGCGATGATTTTATTTCGCGCCTTGCGCGACCAACTTACGTTATTTTTCAGGTTCAATCCTTCTGCAAGGCGTCAAGCAGACTGAAAACACATTTCCCGTCCACAATCGTCCCGACAGCACATCCCTTGAAACGATACCCGTTGAACGGCGTATTGCGCGATTTGGAATAGAATTTCTCCGCGTCCACAACTCCCTCGCGCCCGGGATCCAGGATGGTAATATCCGCAGGCCGCCCGATTTCCAGCGTGCCGACAGGCATTCCAAGCACCTCCGCCGGTCCCTTCGTGAACTTCGAAATCAGAGAAGGAAGATCCAGATATCCCTTATGATAGAGTTCCGTGAAACAGACCGGCAGCGCAGTCTCCAGTCCGATAATGCCGAACGGCGCATAGTCGAACTCGACCGTCTTCGCCGTATTCGTGTGCGGCGCGTGATCCGTCGCAATCACCGTGATCGTGCCGTCGCGCAATCCCTCGATCACCGCAAGACGGTCCTCCTCGGAACGCAGCGGCGGATTCATCTTGTAATTCGTATCGAATTTCTTGATTTCAATGTCGGTCAAAGCAATGTGGTGCGGGGTCGCCTCCGCCGTAATCCGGATCCCCTCCTTCTGCGCCGTCCGGATGATCGCAAGGGAACCTCTCGTGGAAACATGCTGAATATGGACTTTCCAGTTCGCGGTCCGTGCAAGAATCGCATCACGCGCGACAATCAGCTCCTCCGCCGCGGCCGCCATGCCTTTCATCCCCAGAAACACCGACCAGTGCCCCTCGTGCATCACGCCGCCGCTCGCCAGATTCGTATCCTCGCAATGGTCGAGAATCGGCAGTTTGAAGGTGCGGGAATATTCGATCACATGCCGCATGAGTTCATGATTCTGCACGCATTTTCCGTCATCGGAAAGGGCGACGACGCCGGCAGCCTTCAATCCGCCGATGCCCGACATCTCCTGACCTTCCAGCCCTTTGGTGATCGCGCCGCAGGGAAGCACTTTGACAACCCCTTCGGCCTTGGCATAAGTCCGGATATAGTGGATCGTTCCGGGATTGTCGGCGCACGGATTCGTGTTCGGCATCGCGACAATGGAGGTGAATCCGCCCGCCGCGGCCGCCATCGTGCCGGTATGAATGGTCTCGGCATCGGTCTTGCCCGGCTGACGCAGGTGCACATGCAGGTCGATGAAGCCCGGCGCAAGCACATAACCCGTCAGATCGACGACGGAAGCATCCTTCACGGTTCCGGGATCGACAAAAATACCGTCGGAAACGGCAATATCCATAATCCGGTCAATCTTCCGCGCGGGATCAATGACGCGCGCGCCTCTGTAAATTCTGCTGCTCATTTCAGACACCCCGCTACAAGGAACAATACCGCCATGCGGACGGCAAGCCCGTTGGTTACCTGTTCAAGAATGACCGACTGCGGCCCGTCCGCCAGCGCGGATGCCAGCTCGACATCGCGGTTGATCGGCCCCGGATGCATGATGAGGGCGTCCGGTTTGATATATTTGAGACTCTCCTTATTGAGTCCGAAAACTCTTGCATACTCTCCGGTGCTCGGGAAGAATCCGCTGCGCTGGCGCTCATGCTGGATGCGCAGGAGATTGACGACGTCGGCACCGACCAGCGCGTCCTCCAGATTGTCGCAGACCCGGACTCCGGCGGCTTCAAATTCGCGCGGGACCAGCGTCGACGGCCCGGAGAAGGTGACGTTCGCGCCGAGCTTGAGAAGTCCCCACATGTCGCTCCTCGCAACGCGGCTGTGGAGAATGTCGCCGATGATCGAAACATTCAATCCCTTGATCGTGCCCTTCTTTTCACGCATGGTGAAGAGATCGAGCAGCGCCTGGGTCGGATGGCTGTGCGCGCCGTCGCCGGCGTTGACGATCCCGCACCGGACGCGCGAGGCAAGAAAATTCGGCGCCCCCGCCGCGGAGTGGCGGATCACGACGAGATCCGCCTGAAGCGCCTCGATGTTCCGCACGGTGTCAAGCAGCGTCTCGCCCTTGCGCAGACTGCTCGCCTCGGCATTGATGTTGATGATGTCGGCGCTGAGGCGCTGTTCCGCCAGCTCAAAGGAGATGCGTGTGCGCGTGCTCGGCTCGATGAAAAGGTTGACCACGGTTTTTCCGCGGAGAGCGGGAACTTTCTTGATCTTGCGCTGGGATACTTTTTTAAACTCCTGGGCGGTGTCGAGAATCAGTGTGATCTCCTCCGCCGAAAGGTCGTACAGACTCATCAGGTCCTTTTTCGTCCACGGATTGTTCATGCGATGCTCTCCTTCCTGTTGCGGACCGTGTAAACATAATCCTCTTCTCCGGCATACTCGCGCCAGTTGATCTTGATCCGCAGCTCGGGAGGAACGTTCACGAACTCTCCGACGTAATCGGCATTGATCGGGAACTCGCGCAGTCCGCGGTCGAGGAGCGCGGCGAGCCGGACGATTGCGGGCCGCCCGTAATCGGTGATCGCGTCGAGCGCGGCACGGATGGAGCGCCCGCTCTGAAGCACGTCGTCGACGAGGATGATGGTTTTCCCGTTGATGTCGAACGGGATCCTCGTCTCGAAGATGAACGGGAGCGTCTTGCGCATTCCGATGTCGTCGCGGTACATGGAGATGTCCAGTGTGCCGAGGCGGGGCTGGAATCCGGCTTTTGTTTCAATGCTTTTGACGAGTCGTTCCGCAAGCGGCACGCCGCCGCGGTGAATGCCGATGAAGACGAAATCGTCGGGATCGGCATTTTTGTTTCTGTCGCAGATTTCCTGTGCGATCCGGTCGATCAGCGCGGCGATTTCCTGCGCGTTCATCAGGTGTTTTCGTTCTGGAGTGGAATCCATGGTCAAGTATTCTTTCCGGAGTTTGAGTTGATTCTTTCGCCGTCCGGAAAGGTAACATACCACCGGAAAAGGAAATTTCCAGTCCGGGGGAAGATTTTTACGGAAAAGCGTCTTCGGGCACACGGCATCTTCTCCTGCTTTACAGAGCGTTTATGCTGCCATGTTCTGTTTCCGCAGGGAAAATGAAACGAAGATACGGGATAAAACATTTGCAAAAAATCAAGGTCTGATTATATTATATGGAATGTTCTGACGCCAGGGGGGCTTGTCTCCCGCGGCGGAAGATCCGGAAAATGTAAAATCGTTCTGAACATTCAGGGTGCGTCCCGGGTGCAAGGCGGTGGAAAATTTGTCAGACGCTCCGTCCCTGTGTACCGTTGTCCGGAACACAGGGATTTTTTTATGCCCCGGAAAGGAGAGGCAATGGAAACGGAAACCAGAATCGCGTTGATCGGGATCATCGTGGAAAATCAGGAGATCACCGATGAACTCAACCGGATTCTGCATGAATACGGCGAATATGTTGTCGGGCGCATGGGAATCCCCTACAAAAAACAGAACGTCTGCATCATCAGCGTGATTGTGGACGCGCCGAACAATGTCATAAGCTCCCTCTCCGGAAAACTGGGCATGCTCGACGGAATCAGCGTGAAAACAGTCTATTCCAAAAAATAACCGAAAGGACACTGGAAGCATGAAATACGATCCGAAATCATCCCGGGCCGAGGAGTTCATCAACGATCAGGAGATCCTGGACACTCTGGCTTATGCCGAAGCACACAAAAACGACCGCGCGCTCGTTGAACAGATTCTGGAAAAGGCGAAGGCGTGCAAGGGGCTGACCCACCGCGAGGCGCTGGTGCTGCTCGACTGCGAACTGGAGGAGGAAAAAGAGAAAATCTTTTCGCTGGCGCGCGAGATCAAGCAGAAATTCTACGGAAACCGCATTGTGATGTTTGCGCCGCTGTATCTGTCCAACTACTGCATCAACGGCTGCACCTACTGTCCCTATCACCTCAAGAACAAGCATATCCGCCGCAAGAAGCTCACGCAGGAGGAGATCGCGAAAGAGGTGATCGCGCTTCAGGACATGGGCCACAAGCGCCTTGCGCTCGAAACCGGAGAGGATCCCGTCCACAACCCGATCGAATATGTGCTTGAGAGCATCAAAACGATCTACGGAATCAAGCACAAAAACGGTGCGATCCGCCGCGTCAACGTCAACATCGCGGCGACGACGGTCGAGAACTACCGCAAGCTCAAAGAAGCGGGAATCGGCACTTACATCCTCTTCCAGGAGACCTACAACAAGAAGGCATACGAGGAACTGCATCCGACGGGGCCGAAACACGATTACGCCTATCACACCGAAGCGATGGACCGCGCGATGGACGGCGGAATCGACGACGTCGGCTGCGGCGTGCTGTTCGGACTGAACCTCTACCGCTACGACTTCGTCGGGCTTCTGATGCACGCGGAACATCTTGAGGCGGCAAAAGGGGTCGGCCCGCACACGATCAGCGTCCCGCGGATCCGCGCGGCGGACGACATCGACCCCGGGACCTTCTCCAATGCGATCTCCGATGAAATCTTTGAAAAGATCGTCGCCGTTCTGCGGATCGCGGTTCCCTATACGGGGATCATTATTTCGACGCGCGAATCGCAGAAGGCGCGCGAACGGGTGCTCCGCCTCGGCGTGTCGCAGATCAGCGGAGGCTCCCGCACCAGTGTCGGCGGCTATGTCGAAAAGGAGAGCGAGGAGGAGAACTCCGCGCAGTTCGACGTCAGCGACACGCGCTCGCTTGACCAGGTTGTGAACTGGCTCCTCAGCCTCGGCTACATTCCGAGTTTCTGCACCGCCTGTTACCGGGAGGGACGCACCGGGGACCGTTTCATGAAGCTGGTGAAATCCGGCCAGATCGCGAACTGCTGTCAGCCGAACGCACTGATGACCTTGAAGGAGTATCTGGAAGACTACGCTTCGGAGGATACGAAAATCAAGGGCGAAAAGGTGATCCGCGACGAGATTCCACGCATTCCCAATGAAAAAGTGCGTGCAATCGCCGAAGATCACCTGCGCGAACTGCACGACGGCAAGCGTGACTTCCGCTTCTGAGCAGACAGGGGCCGCCCGCCAATCCGGGATTCGGGGATTCCGGGATCGGTGCGGCGGCGCCCTCCCCCGGCAGGCTGATGCCGGATTTGCAAAACAGCATCTCTTCATTTCTTCCTGTCTCCCGTCTTCCCGGGAGAATACGCGTGTAATGCCGCCGGATTCGTGAAGAACGGCAGGACCGCAGGCGTTTTTCCGGAAGTTTCTTTTCAAAAAGCCAGAGGAACCTTCTGACGATACCGATTATATCGGCCACGGACAAAGTCCGTTTCGGGATTTGCAATCGGGAAACCACGGAATATAGTAATGAATTACCGCGATGCAAGCATACGCGGTATCGGGGATTTCGCCTGCGGCGACCAGCTTACGCAGCTGGACCGCGGCAGGACTGAGAGTCCTGCACGAAGCATTTTTGCGATGCAGAGCATCGCTGTATGAAACTGTT
>CASEFP010000049.1 GCA_949287225.1 uncultured Lentisphaeria bacterium | reverse complement strand
CCGAACACTGCCAGGCGGTCAATCAAAGCTCAAAGTCTCCCGTCTGGATCTTGGCGTTTTCCGCGGCAGTAGATTGATTCCTCTTTCAGGTGTTTTTCCATAAGTTCAAATTCCCGCAGGATCGAACTTCTTTGCTGGGGGAAATAATGATTTACGGCGAGGATGGTGCCCAACCCTGCAAGAAAACCGGGAAGGATTTCATACATATAGACTCCGAGTCCGGCGGCATACCAGGCAAGCATTACAACCGTTCCTGCCGCCATGCCGCACAGAGCGGACTGCCATGTTGTCTTTTTCGAATAGAGCGCCATTAATACCACCGGACCGAAAGCGGCGCCGAAGCCGCCCCATGCGAATGTCACGAGAGAAAAGATCGTTTCATTCGGATTCAATGCCATGAGTGCGGCAATGACCGTGATCAGGAGCACAAAGAAACGGCTGAGATGCATCAGTTCTTTCTCTCCGGCACGTTTGTTCAACACGTTTTTGTAGAAATCTTCCGTAAGCGTGGAGGATGAAACCAGCAGCTGAGAGTCAATCGTGGACATGATGGCCGCCATAATCGCCGCAAGCAGAACCCCGCCGAGCCATGGGTTGAAAAGGTTGGAAATCATATAGATGAATACCTTCTCTGAATTTGCCTTGGAAAGATTTTCATACATGGGAATCGCCAGTATTCCGATCACAACAGCCGCCGCAAGCGAAATCAGGACCCAGATCATGGCAATGGTACAGGCCCGGGGAAGAAGCCGGACGGATTTGATGCTCATGAAGCGGACCACAATATGAGGCTGTCCGAAATAACCGACGCCCCATGCCATCATGGAAATGACGGCGAGACAGGGGGAGAGCCCCTCCCCGGGGGGAAGAAGGTTGAATGTGATGTCCCGTGTCTCACATGCCGCCGAAATGGCTCCCGGATCCAGACTTCTGAAGGCCATGACCGGAACGATGACCAGCGCGAAAAACATCAGAAGCCCCTGAAGCATATCGGTCCAGCAGACCGCCAGATACCCGCCGAGAATCGTATAGCCGAGAAGCACCGCGGCGGAAATACAGACGGCTAATTTGTAATCCAGCTGAAACATGGATTCAAAAAGCTTGGCCGAAGCAACAAGCCCCGAAGCGGAATAAATTGTAAAAAACAGAAGAGTGATAATTGCCGCAAGAACGCGCAGAATTCCTGTCGGATCGCGGAACCGGCGGCCGAAAAAAGCCGAGAGGGTCAGAGATTTCGTCTTTTCCGTATAGATGCGCAGGCGCGGAGCAACAATAATCCAGTTGAGAAACGTTCCAAGAGCAAGTCCGATTGCGACCCACGCCTGACTGATCCCCGCCATATATACGACCCCGGGAAGGCCCATCAGCAGCCAGCCGCTCATGTCGCTGGCCTGTGCTGAAAGCGCCGTCACCCAGCTTCCCAGCCCGCGCCCACCCAGCAGATAGGCGTCGACATTCTGCGACGCTCTTTTATAAAAATAGATGCCGACGGCAAACATGACTGCAAGATAGAGTCCGAATGTGATATAAGTAGGAATCATGAGGATATCCAAAATGTTTCTGCGTCAAACGTTTTTCAGAAGGATGCGCTATGAAGGCAAAACGGAACCGGAACGGGAAAGAACAGTTTCCGGCCTTGCGGACACTTTCCCCGCTTTTCCTGTTATTATGCAAGGCCGGCAACTGCGGCGACTACGCCGGTGCCGCCGTCCGCTGGGAACGGTTCGATCTCTCCGGATTTCAGATACCCGCAAGGGGTTTTGTTATGGACGGCCCTGCGGAATCGTGTTTCTTCCATGATTTTTCTCCTGATATGGATTGTGAAACATAAATATTCCGTGACTATAATATATTTCTGTGCAAAATCAAATGGGAGAGTATCGAATTTTCCGTAAAATCACAGAACACGGGAAGCGGACGCCGCATGACAAATATGCTTGAATTTCAAAACCGGGAATTGAAAAAATGAACAGATGTATTAGAGTATTTCCCAATAAGGAATCGTTGCTCAGACCCGCCGCGCTTCTGATCAAACGGGATGAAACCCGGCCTGCGGAAGACAAGGGATATATCGGCGGTAAATGACAATGATTCGAAGAATTTATCAAGAATTTGTTGCGCAGCCAAAATGTCGAAACGAGGAAAAATTCTGACGATTTCCGTCTGCACGGGAACCGGACTGCTTCTGCTGCTGGTGGCGGCCGTTCATATCGCCCTCAGCTCGGCAGTCATCTGTTCCTGCTGGCTCCCGATGGCAGGAAGAAAACTGAACGCCGCAATCTCGGCGTCCGAAGTGAAGGTGAGTCTCCTCCGCAATACGCTTGAACTCAAAGACTTTTTCTTTGCCAGTCAAAACGGTATTGAATTCCGGATCGAGTCGCTCCAGACGGAAATCGCGTTTTTCCAGCTTTTTTCAAAGGACATCAGAATCAACTCACTTGTTCTGCACGGCGGTTATGTAAAAATGAAACATCTTCCGCCAGGCAAAGGCAAGGCATCGCCGGCTGTTCCGCAGAATCTTCCAGCGGCATCTCCCGTTCCCCCTGCGTCGGCATCCGCGCCCCCCGCCGCAGCCAATGCACGGATTCCGCTGATGAAAAATTTCCAGATCCCGGAATCGCTTCTCGGCTGGAAGACACTGCCGTTCAAACTGGCACTGCGCGACCTGTCAGTCCGTGATTTTACCGTGGAATACTCCGCCCCGGACGGCATGGAAATGCAATGTGCAGTCAGCAGTCTCACACTGAATCGGATTTCGCCGGGCATGACCTCGGAACTGCGGGTCGATTCCCTGCTCTCCGGAACCCTGAAAACACCGCAATGCAAAATTCACACCCTGCCGATTTGCCTTTCCGGCAGAATTCTGCTGGACTACCATCTCTTTCCGGAGGCAATTGATCTTTCCGCCGATTTTCATCAGGCGGAACAACAAGCAGTTCTGATGCTGCCCGTTTTCCCGGACCAGCCTCTTTCGCCCCGGGAAATGCGCCTTCTTCTCCGGGGGCGGCGCAACGCGGAGAAATGGGAACTGGAACATGGGATTTTTGCAATCGGGAAATCCTCTCTGAAAGCGTCGGGCACACTGGAACCGCGCGCAAACAGCGCTTCGGCGGTCTGGACGCTCAAACTTTACCCCGGACAGCTTCCCAAGCCGCTGCCGGACATCATCCGGAAATCCGGCGTGGAAGTTTCCAGTCTGGAAGGAAACGGCAAACTATCCTTTTTCAACGGCAGGATCGACTATTCCGACATTCTTTCCGCCGCCGGACTCAAACTGGACGAAAACAATACAGCGGTCGGAGATATCCGCTGTGCAATGAATTATATTGTCTCCGCCGATCTTCCGGCTGGAACGTTCGGGCTCTCCAGCGCCATGCTTGATCTCTCCGAAGGGCAGACAAAACTGATCACACTGCAAAGCAAAACCCCGTTGAAATTTTACCGCACACGCGAAGGGATTCTTCCCGATCCCGGCATGTCGCCGAATCTGCAGTTTCATATGCGGGAAACGGCACTGCCGAAGCTGAATATGTTTTTGAAGGGAAGGAAATTCCGGAAAGGCGCGGCGGAACTTTCCGTGACGGCAGCTGCGGATGCGCAGCGCAAGATCCGTCTGGAAGCCGCCCTGATCCTCCGGGAAAAACGCAAAGGGAATCTTGCCGCACAGGCAGCCCTGTCCGCGCTTCTGGATCCAGCAGGGCAAACCCGCCCGGATACATTGCGGATTGCCTCGGACGCCCTCAACCTTCCCCTTCTGCGCGAAATTTTCACCCTGGAGGAGGTCTCTCCTGCGGCATCCTCGCATGGACAACTTGTTCACACACAGGCACAACAGACATCCGGAACCACCGCCCAACCTCCCGGAGCACCACAGAAAACGACCGGACAGCAGACGGCTGCGCAAAAATCACCAGCCGGACAGCAGACCGCACTTCCGGAACGGACAATGCCCGCAGACCGCATGCCTCTCTTCCTGCGCGACAGAAACGTCCGCCTGACTCTTGATCTGCGCAAGGTGCACTGCGCCGATGATGTGAATCTCGCACTGACCGGCGATATCGCCCTCCGGAAGCAGATTCTGGAAGGGAAAAACCTGCTCCTCAAAATCAACGGGACAGCGTTTCCGATGCGCTTCGAGGCGAATCTGCAGAATGAACATTTCAAAGTGGAAGGCACCACGGGAAAATTGAATGCAGGCCCGTTGATCAATCTCTGCCTGAAACAGAAAAACGCAGCCATGATGGTGGACTCTCTTCAGTTCGACATCAGTGCGGAAGGTTTTACGCCGGAACGGATCCGGCGGAGTCTGACAGGGTCTTTTGTCGGAGGCGGATCCGGCATTTCCGTGCCATTGGAACTGGATCAGTCCAGCGACCTCTTCAAGCTGGTCATGATTCCGCTGGAAAACATCCCCGCCCTGCTTGGCATGATCGGAGGCAGCGAACTGAAAAACCTTGCGCTTGAAAAAACACAGGCCCTGACATCCGTCCTGAACGGCACCGCATCGCTGCAATTTTCCGCCTGCAATCTGGATGCGGCATTCCGGAACGGCGTAATGACCCTGAAGGATCTGACGCTGACCGGCGACCTGATTCCGACGGAAAACCTGCGGGGAACCGTCAACCTTGCAAACGGGGAAATGAATCTGAAAACCAGAACAGGGTTCGACATCATCACAATTCCGCTGAATTTCAGCGGGACAGTCACCTCCCCTGCTCCGGACTATGCGGGCGCGATAACGGATTTTCTGAAAGTCAATGCCGGTGCTCCGCTTCAAAAAACCGTAGACACCCTCCTGAACAAGGCTCTGAATGCCGCCGAAGACGGGGCCGAAACCCTCGAAGAAGACAACAGCACCCTGGACAAGGCCATCGACAAAGGAATTCAAAAGGGACTCAGGGGACTCGAAAAATGGCTGAACGGCCGGAAGAATCAAAAATAACTGTCATATACGATGGAAAGGAAAAAACAATGGAAAAACTGGAAAACATTTTCGAATCGCATTTCGGACGGAAACCGGCCGTGCTCTCCCGCGCCCCCGGACGTCTGGAGATCCTCGGCAACCATACGGATTATAACGAAGGCTATGTCCTGAGTGCCGCCGTCACACAGTCCACCTCGTTTGCCATGGCGCCGAAGGCCGGTCGCGTCTGCCGCCTGATAGATTGCGCGCTCTCCGGAGAATTCACGATTGATCTCGACGACATGGACACTCCCCGGAAAGGCGACTGGACCAATTATCTCAAGGGAGCGCTGGTGGAGCTCCGCCGCCGCGGTATCGAATTCGGCGCGTTTGACGCAGTGCTCCGCAGCACGGTGCCGCTCTCCGCAGGGATGAGCAGTTCCGCCGCTCTTGAAACGGCCTTCTGTTTTGCACTCAAAACCATTTACGGCATTGACCTTCCCAAGGCGGAGTGGGCGCGTGTCGGACAGGCGGTCGAAAATAAATATATGGGACTGCAGTCGGGACTTCTCGATCAGTTCAGCTCGATTTTCGGCAAAAAGGATGCCCTGATTCTCTGCGACTTCCGTTCGGTCGAGGTGCTCAAGAATGTTCCGATGCCTCCCGGCTATTCCATCGTCGTGGCAAATACAATGGTAAAGCACAATCTTGTCGAATCCGACTACAATCTGCGGAGGAAAAGCTGCGAAAAGGCCCGTGATGCAATCCGCCGTGTCCATCCGGAAGTCCGGATGCTCCGTGACGTCAATCGGGAAATGCTGGAATCCTGCCGGGATAAAATGGATGCGCTTGACTACCGTCGCGCGCTGCACGTGGTCACCGAGGACGAACGTGTCATGCAGGGAGTCTCCTTCCTGGAAAAGGGCGACATCCGTTCCTTCGGCGAACTTCTGTTTCTCAGCCATGAAAGTTCCCGCTGCAATTTCGAAAACAGCTGTCCGGAACTGGACGCTCTGGTGGAAATTGCGCGCACCATTCCCGACTGCCTCGGCGCCCGTCTGAGCGGCGGCGGTTTCGGCGGTATTACAATCCATCTGGTCAGACACGAGGCGGCCGAGCTCTACTGCAATCGCCTGAAAAGTGCATACAAGGCCATGACTGGCAAAGAGGCGCAGACCATTCTCTGCGACATCGGAGACGGCGCTTCCGCTCAGCCCCTTTGAATGAAACATGTATGACAATCCCGAAACCGGATCTTTCTCAGCACGGCGGGGCTCTCTTTCCCGCCGAGCTGTTTTTCCCGGATTGTTTCAATCGGCTTGTGTTTTTTTCCTAAGCTGCAAAGCGGCGCGTTTCAAGCGTTTCTGATGGTTCAAGGTGTTGCGCTCCCAGAAACAGCCGTCCGTGTATCCCTGAATCCGGGAGTCCGTTTCCGCCTCGCGCAGACGTTTTTCCGTAAAAAGACAGTATTCCAGCTCAATCTCGACGGAAGAGAAATGCCGCCCGAGCTTTTTCGCCGTCACGGCGGTGGAGCCGGAACCGGCAAACGGATCGAACACAAACGCACCGGGGGCGGAACTCGCCAGAATCAGTTTTGCCAGCAGTTTTTCGGGTTTCTGCGTCGGATGCGGAGTATTTTCTGGCATCGACCAGTAGGGAACGGAAATATCGTCCCAGAAATTCGACGGATGCGTCAGGCGGAAACAGCCCGAAGGTTCCTCCACCCAGTCTTTCGGCGCGCCGCGGCCCGTACGGTAGGGAGCGATCACGCGCCGCTTCATTTTGACGGCGTCGACATTGAAATAGTAGTCGGAGGAAACCGTGGCAAACCAGATGTCCTCCATCGCGTTCTTCCAGTTCGCCTCCGCGCCGCGGCCCTTCTCCCGCTGCCAGGTGATCCGGTTGCGGACGCGGCAGTGCTTCACAAGCACCGAATAGATCACCGGAGAGGAACGCCAGTCGCAGCAGACGTAGAGCGAAGCGTTTTTCTTCAGCAGGCGCAGCAGCGGACGGAACCAGCTCTCCACATACGCCGCGTATTCCGTGTCGGAAGCGGCGAGAAAACGCGTTCCGTTGTAATCCTTCGTGAGGTTGTAAGGCGGATCAACAATCAGCAGATCCACAAAAGCCGACGGCAGCTCCGGCAGAACAGCGGAAAGATCACCATGTATCGTGCGGTCGGTGATCTCCGCAAGGGAAAACTTCCGTCCCGCGGGAATCACAAGGGACGAGGCAAGTTCCGCCCGTTCCCTGTCCGACAGCGTCAAGGTGCGGTTTCTGGGGGAACGGTTCATCGGCATTCCTCCGTACAACAGAAACTCCCGCATTGTCTCAAACCATGCGGGAGCCGAAAAAAAAGCCCTTCCCGCTTCCGGGAATAAGTCCCGGAAGCATAAAACCGCGGCGCGCCAATCTGTGCGGCACAGTTCATTTCCTGAGGGAAATCACAACGCTCTTGAAATTGCCTTCGCCGGAGCTCTCCGTCTGGAGATCGCTCTCGCCCTCGAGCGTGATGTGAATGATGCGCCGGTCATGAGCGTTCATCGGGGGAAGCGTGACGGGTTCGCCCCAGCGCCGGACCTCCTTGGAGGCATCGATCGCCTGCTGCCGGAGATTGCTGTCGTTGTCACCCTCGTCCTCGTCACGGAAGGAACGGCTTCCCTCCCTGCGTCCGCGCGGGGCGCGCTCGCGTTTTTCCCGGCGCCCGTCGCCGTCACGATCACGACGATCTCCGCCGCGCTCGCGTTTGGAGGAGTAGCCGTCGATGTCGATGTAAACCTTCGGGAAGTCGATGTTCTCCTTCTGCATCATTCTGTTGAGCAGGATCTGGAGACTCTCCAGGGACTGGCCTTTTCTTCCGATGATGCGCCCGGCATCATCGCTGCTGACCAGGAGGTTGATCTTGGAGGGACGGCCTTCGGCTTTGACCGCAGCCTCAAGTCCGAGATAGTCCAGCATGGTGGCAAGCGTTTTTTTGGACTTGTCGAGCATTTCCTGCGTCACGGCGATCTGAGGACGGGCCTCCTTTGCCGGCTGCTGTTCGGGAGCGGGAGTCTGAACTTCGGTCTCCGCTGCGGGAGCCTGTTCCACTGTGTCGGTAACGGTTTCGTTTTCCATGGTTCACCTCTTGCACTTCTGTTAGGCGGATTTTGACTTGAGGGCCTCTTTTTCGTCTTCCCTCTTTGCAATGTATTGACTGTATTTCATCTGAAGAATGCTGAACACCTGGCTGACGGTCCAGTAAAGGGTCAGTCCGGACGGCAGATTGTAGAGCATCACGAGCATGATGAACGGCATGATCATCATCATTTTCTGCTGCGCGGGCTCCATCGTCGTCGGCGTCATCTTCTGCTGCACGACCATCAGGGCGGTCATCGCGAGAATCAGCGGATGAATGCCGTAGCCGAACAGCAGCGGCGGCCCGACCAGGTCGGGCTTTGTGAGGTCGGAAGCCCAGAGAAACGAGACATGCCGGAGCTCCACCGCGGATTCCAGAACCGAATACAGCGCAAAGAAGACCGGCAGCTGAAGCAGGATCGGCAGACACCCGCCGACAGGATTGACCTTCTCCTCACGGTAGAGTTCCATCATTTTCGCATTCATCTCCTGCGGGCGCTCCTTGTATTTCTCGCGGAGCTCCTTGACTTTCGGCTGAATCTTCTGCATCTTGCGCATCGAGTTGTTCGCGCGCTGCGTCACCGGCCAGAAGACGACGCGGACGATCACCGTGAGAAGGATGATCGCAATCCCGTAGGAACCGCTGAGCCCCTTCAGGTAATCCAGCAGCCACATCAGCGGACGGGCGAGAAACTCCATCCAGGAAAAATAGGAGAGATGCAGAATCGACAGCGCGGACTCCGGCAGACTGCGGACCTCTTTCAGGGATTTAGGTCCCGTGAAACAGGAGAAATCCAGATCCAGCGTGCTTCCCGCATTCAGAAGCACATTCTTGTAAACACCGCAGATCGACGGGAGATGATAGACCGCGCCCGGCTTTCCGAGTTCATCGGGCACCACATTGCGGGAAAGCTCGAATCCGCCGTCAAAGGGTTTCGCGGCAAACAATAGAGAGGCAAAATACTTGTTCGTGACACCGACCCATTCCACAGGAACGCCGCCATTGACCGCGTTGAATTTGCCGTCCTTCATTTCCGGATCCAGCGAAACGCCTTTCTTCGCGGAAAGCGGGCCGTATTCAATATAGCGCGGATCGCGCACGAGAACGTCACCGGAGAAATTGCGCAGCGGCGGAAGCCCCGCCGTCCAGATTTTGAGCGTGGGAATCACAAGATTTTCTCCGGAAAGATTCTGGATCGCGATGCGGCATTTCAGGCTGTAGGACTCTTTTTCCAGGGAAAAGAGCTGAGTGATCCGGATCCGTCCGCTGTTTTTCGCGAGAATCCGGGAGAGCGTCAGCGTGTCCGCCGTCTGAACGGGCTTCGCGATTTCGATGACATTCCAGCCATCGAGTCCGGCAAGGGCAAAGGTGCGGCTCGGCGCATACATCGAATCATAGACGAGCTGTTCCTTCCGGTTGGAGGTGGTGAAGCGCTTGAACGCGACCTTGTCGATGGTGCCGTTGTCCGGATCAATCGTAAAATCGACGACATCATTGCCGAATGTGACAGGAGCCTGCCGCGGGAGAGAGGGAAGCGCGGGAGTGTGGACGGATTCCGCCGCCGGAGTTTTCGCACTTTCCGGAGGAGCGGAGACACTTTGCACCACATTTTTCCGGGCCTCGATTGCGCGGACGGCCTCCGCATATTCAGCCTGCGCCTGCGCGATCGACGCTTGCTGCAGGCGGATTCGCGCTTCCTCCGCCTGCTGTTTCGGGTAATAAATCCCCCATGCGATCAGAATCACAAGCGCGATCGCGATAACGATACACGTTTCTTTATCTAGTTTCACTTTTCAACCTTTCATGATTTGACCCGCCAGCATCCCCGCGGCGGCACCGGATCATATCCCCCTCGGCAGAAGGGCTGGCACCGCAGCAGACGCCATGCGGCAAGACAAAGGCCTTTCACAACGCCATGGGTCATGATGGCTTCCGCGGCATAGGCGGAACAGGTCGGTGTAAACCTGCAACAGCGCGGCAGCATCGGAGAGATCACCTTCTTGTAACACCAGATCAGCAGAAGAAGCAGTCCGGAAAGGGAAAAGGAGAATTTTATTTCCGGGAATGCTTCAGGATCCCCGCCCGTGCAAACATGAGTTCCATCCGCGCGGCCACATCCTGCATGCGCGCGTGAAGTATTTCCCGTCTCGGAATGAAAATCATCCGGCATGGCACAATCCTCGGCTTCATCAGGCGGAACGACTCCCAGAGAAGGCGTCTCGCACGATTCCGTTTGACCGCCCGGCGGTCGAACCGCCGGCTGCAGATGACGCCGCATTTCAGAACATCCTTCTCCGCGTCTTCCGCGGGCGGCAGATAGAGCAGTATGGCGAAAGGATCGGTCTCTTTGCGTCCTTTTTCACGAACCAGCATGAAATCGGCTCTGAGCTTCAACTTGTCCTGTTCTGTCAGTTTCTGCTTCAAGATAACGCCATGGGGCTCCACTGGGAAATACGGCAGGGAAACCGGACGATCCGCGCATTTCCGCGCGGCACGGTCCGGCCGGGACGGAAACGGGACATCAGACGAGAGCGAGTCTCTTCCGGCCTTTTGCGCGGCGGCTTCTGAGGACCGCGCGTCCGCCGCGGGTCGCCATCCGGGCTCTGAATCCGCATTTCCGGGCTCTTTTCAGTCTCGAGGGCTGATACGTTCTCTTCATGATTGTTTTCCTTTCTCCGGGGAAACAGCTTCTCCCCGACTTGTATTGTCAAATGAACGATTTTTATTGCGCGACTGCAAAAAACGAGTTGATAAGATAACGCATGAAGCGCGTTTTTCAAGGCATGCGGCAATATTTTTATCGAAAAACAACCTCTCTTACGGATTTTCCGGTGCACTTTCCTGCGGATTTTCCGAAGCGGGAGCGGGAAATTCCAGTTTCGCAGCCGGCAGCGCCGTGGACAGAAGTTTGAATTTGATCCGGTAGGAGGCGTCCTTCGACGGAACAGGAAAGAGCAGCCTGAAATTCTTCGACCCGTCGAGCTGTTCAAGTTTCCACACCGTGCCGGAATAGGTATCCGTGTCCAGCGCCACCGCGACGCAAGGATATTCCGAACCGTCCGCGGTCAGGATATAATCATGGATGCTCACGGAGCGCCCCGCGTCCGGCTTGACGGTCACCTCGACCCAGCACGGTGAACTGTTTTTCTGATCCCCATACGGCGCGTCGATCGCGGGTTTCTCCGAAAGCATGGCGGCGGACACCACGGTTCCGGCCTTGATCAGGACGGGCGCCTTCTGTGCAGGCGGAGCATCGGGCGCCGGAGGCGCCTCCTGGGCGGCAAGGGTAAAAGTCAACACCGCTGACAACAGCAGAAAAAGACGGATCAGCATGAGAGAAACGCTCCTGTATTTTAAATGTTAAGGTTTTCTTTCCGCAAAAACATGATACATTATACGGCGTCCGGGAAGAAATCAAATTCCCAAAGAAAAAGGATCGAAAAAAACGTCTTTTTTGCAAAAAAATCCTCTCCCGGGACAAAAAAATTCCGAAATGGATTTGAAATCGGGAAAGGAGTGGGTATATTATTTGACTTTTGCCGCTCCCTACTTCTTGCGACCGGGCGGCAGAAAGCGAAAAAAACAGGGGCACGCGGGGGATTCCGCCGTGCCGGACAACAAACATATGAGAATAAGGTAATCTCACAATGGTCAGAATCAGACTGAAAAAGACAGGTGCGAAGAACTGGATCAGCTTCCGCGTGGTTGCAACCGACATCCGTTCCTCACGCGACGGCTACACCCTTGAAACCCTCGGCTTCTACGATCCGAGACAGAGCAACGAGAAACTCGATGTGGAAAGAACCGAATACTGGCTCTCCCAGGGCGCTCAGATGAGCGAAACCGTCGCGGATATCTACAAGCGCGCCAAAGAGGGGAAATCCAAGGTCAGAGGCGTTGCCGATCCCTATACCAAGAAGAAGAATTTTAAGAAGGATACGGCCGAGGCCTGAACAGTCGCAGGACCGCGCGGCTGATCTGCTGCTTCCTGTGGCGGAACCGTTCGCGCCAGGCGGCCTGAATCCTGGAGTTTTACCGTGGTTATCAAGGCATTAATGAAATTGTTCGGCGGCGGGCACGCTTCCGACGAAGAGAAAAAACCGGCTCAGGCACCGGCGGCGGGCAGCTCCCGTCCGGTGACCTTGAAGGATCTGGAAGGCTTCGTCGATTATGTTGTCCGCGCGCTGGTTGACAATCCCGACGAAGTCAAAGTCGCAACGGAAACGGACGGAGAAGTCAAGGTCATCCGGATTTCCTGCAGAAAAGAAGACACCGGCAAGATCATCGGCAAGAAGGGCAAAACCATCATTGCTTTGCGCGCCCTCGTCGCCGGCGCCGCCGGAAGAATGCAGGACCGGGTCAGCGTCGAGGTGATGGACTGAGTCTGCGCATTGACATCCTTACGTTGTTTCCGGAGATTTTCTTCGGCCCGCTCGGGAGCAGCATCGTCGGGCGGGCAATGAAAAACGGACTCGTTGAAATCAACGCCGTCAACCTGCGGGACTATACGCACGACAGGCACCAGACGGTTGACGACAAGCCTTTCGGCGGAGGTCCGGGGATGCTGATGAAGCCGGAACCGCTTTTCGAAGCGGTCGAGGCGTTGAAAAGAGAGGATACGAAGGTCATTCTGACGGGACCGCGCGGCGAACGCTTTTCACAGAAAATCGCAGCGGAACTGGCGCAGGAAAGTCATCTTCTGATCGTGTGCGGACATTATGAAGGCGTGGATGAGCGCGTGAGGCTGCATCTCGCCGACCGGGAGATTTCGATCGGCGATTATGTGCTTACAAGCGGAAACCTTCCGGCAATGGTCATGTGCGATGCTGTTGTAAGGCTTTTGCCGGGCGCCCTCGGATGCGATGAGTCGGATGCGGACGAGTCCTTTTCAACGGAATCGGGATTTCTCGAATATCCGCAGTACACGAGACCAGCGGAATTCCGCGGATGGAAAGTGCCGGACGTGCTTCTCTCGGGGAATCACGCGCTGATTGAGAAATGGAAGAGGAACGAGGCGTTCCTGGAAACCTTGAGGACGCGCCCGGATCTCGCTGAAAAAATGGAATCAAAATCGGAGGATTAAGAATATGAACGTGATGGACAAAATCGAAAAAATGCAGTGCAAGCAGGATATTCCTGACTTCAACATCGGAGACACGGTGAAGGTCTACAACAAGATCGTCGAAGGCGACAACGAGCGCATTCAGCTCTTCTCCGGTGTCGTCATCGCACGCAGAGGCAGCGGCATCCGCGAGACCTTCACGGTCAGACGCGTTTCTTTCGGCGTCGGCGTGGAAAAGATCTTCCCGCTTCACACCCCCAGAATCGACCGCATCGAGGTCGAGCGCAAAGGTCATGTCAGACGCGCCAAGCTCTACTACCTCAGAGACAAAGTCGGAAAAGCCGCGAAGGTCAAGGAAAAGAAGTTCAACGCCTGATCCTCCGTCCGCGGACATGTCAAGAAAAAAAGCCGCAGCAGAACATGCTTCTCCGGAAGGATTTCTGTCCGTGCGGGATGAACTCCTCGCCTGCGAAAGAGAAACGTGGGCCGAGGGGTTTTCTTTTGTCGCCGGCGTCGACGAGGCGGGACGCGGCTGCATGGCTGGGCCGGTCGTCGCAGCATCCGTAATCTTTACCGACCCTGAACGTGTGCCTGCCGGAGTCTTCGATTCCAAACAGCTCACCCATGCCGAACGGATGCGGATGCGCGAACGGCTTCTCGCAGAACCATCGGTGCTTTCCGCCGTCGGCGAGGTATCTCCGGAAGAGATCGACAGAATCAATATTCTGCGCGCCACATGGAAAGCCATGGCCCTGGCGCTGGCGCAATTGAAGGAAGTGCAGTTCGCTCTGATCGACGGCAATCCGATCAAGGGCCTTTCCGTTCCCTCGCGCTCAATCGTGAAGGGAGATGCGAAATCCGCCTCCATCGCGGCAGCAAGCATTCTGGCAAAAACGCACCGCGATCTCTACATGGAAAAAATCGCGGAGACTTATCCCGAATATCATTTTGAAATCCACAAGGGCTACTGCACGGAGCTTCATATCGAAGCGGTCCGGAAATACGGTCCCTGCCCGATTCACCGCCTGACCTTCGAACCGGTCAAGTCGATTCTGCATCCGCCGACGCACATTCAGCCGGAGCTGTTCTGAGTTTCTCCCGGATCAGGATCACAGCGTCATAACACGCCCGGAGGAAGGCGCACAGCATAAGAACGGCAACCGCATACGGATTGCCCCAGTGGAAGAGAATCAGGAAAAGCACAAGAAAAATCATGATCGAAACAATGCGTTTGCGGTCCGGTTCCTCTTTTTTCGTCCGGAGATCCAGCAGGAAGGAAAGGAGAATGAGAATGGAAACCGCAATTACGGCAATCTGAATCCCTATTGCCATTTGCGGAGTCATCCCGCAGGAAGCCCAATCCCAGGGAAGATAATTTTCCATCTTTCCGGCTGCCGCCGGTGCGGTCAGGAAAACACTTGACAGCAATACGGCGCCGCAGCGGATTTTCTCCGAAAGCGGCCCGCTCCAGACATCAGCGAGCACAAGAGCCGCAACAAAACCGGCAAATGCCGGCAGAATAAAACGCGTCCCGTTGCTGAACACCACCGGATAGCCGAAGAAAAAGAAGACCAGCGGCAAAGTCCAGAGCGAGAGTATCACCCTGTTTTTTCTGTTATGGATGAAGAAGAGCGACAGACTCCCGATTGCAAGGTATGCAAAATTGTTGATTCCCAGGAAACGGATCCCGAAGGGAAGCATCTCAAACAGAAAACCTCTGGTAATATTCTGATAGGAATGCAGCGAATAGGGAAATGTCAGAGGATTTCCAAACTGTATCGTATTGACAATCAGCTGGGAGGAAAAAACCAGACAGAACGGTACCGCTCCGGTCAGCAGAAAACGAATCCATTGCCGCAGATTCCGCAGATTGTCCGCATAGCGCAGATAAAGAGAAAACGCCAGCAGTGGAACAAAAAGAATATTATTGATCCGGACCAGACAGCTCAAAGCATACAAGGCGGCAAACAATGCCAGATTCCGCGTCGTGGGTTTCATGGAAAGAGCTGCAGCAATGCAGGAAAAAACAAGAGCACAGCTCAATGTGTCGCTGACCGCATTATACCCCAGAAGAACAAGCAGTTCAAAATAGGAATAGGAAAAAGTCAGCGACGGCAGACGCGGAAACGATTTCATCAGATAGGAGTCCAGCGCGGTATCGCTCCCGACATAATAATAACGGTGATGATAAAAAAGAATCATGACAATCCAGAGCAGAATCACAAACAGCGCAGAACGGGCGGATGAGATCTTTTTAAGCGCCAGATATGCCATGCAGAGCAGAAAAGGCATGACCGCCATGGAATTAAAAACATAAAACGGAATCCGGATATCCCAAAAGGAATCAGCATGATAAAGCCAGACCAGCGGAGCATAAAAAAGAGGCAGTCCGATGGTATACATCCAAGGTCCGGAAAAATCCAGTTTCATGAGATCTTCCGCAATCTGAAAATAATACAGGTCATCAATTGCAACCATCATAATATTTGCCGTTGCACCAATCAGATACAGCATGATTCCATTTTGAAGCAGCACGATCACCCCGTAAGGAAGATATTCCTGAAATCTCTTATTCTTTCCCCGAAGGAAGAGATAAAGAAGCAGAAATGCTCCCGCAATACAGAAAATTCCTGATAACATAGGCAGCAGATAAGGAAGAAATTGAAACGATACTTTTTGAGTATCCGGATCGACCTGAAGCCGGATATCGTCGAACGTCCAGCAGGCCTTCGGCGCGCCGGGATAAACGACCTTGACAATCCGTGTATTTTTATTCAAAGCGCCGATTTTAAAATTGCTTACGGACGTTTCCTGAATTGCTGCAAGCGTATCATGCGGAACATAGGCGGCGGGAACTCCGCTCACCTCCGTCGTATGAAACAAGGGAGTTCCCCGCGGCAGAAAAATTTCCATGTTCTCCGCACTGTAAGAAAATACACTGAAGAAAAAGAGAAAAATGCTCAAGAGATATTTTTGAATCATTTCACAATCTCCGTGTTAGAAAATTTCCAATTCCGGAACAAGCATATTGTATCATAACACGCCCGGAGGAAGGCGCAAAACAGCACCAACGCCGTCAAATACGGATTCGCCCAGTAAAACACAAGCAGAAATCCGCCCAGAAACAGCACGGGCCTGAGAGCGTCTGAAAACAGCGTCCGGTCAGCCCGTTTTTTCCAGAATTCCCGGAGGAAGGTCAAAAGGACAAGAAGCGATAACGACAGAATACTCCAATGGAGAATCCGCAAAGTCAGAACGGAAACACCGTATTTCTGGAGATTCCATGGAAGGAAAAGATGCGCCAGTTCCGGAGAACCCGCAGGCGCGGTCAGAAATACGGAAGCAGATACCACTCCGGCAATCCGCAGTTTCAGAGAAAGCGAGGGACTTTTCCAGAAATCCATCAGAGCAAACGCCGCCGCAAACGCAAAAAAGACGGGAAGAATGAAGCGCGCCGCGTGATTGAACACCATCGGATACCCGCAGAAGAAAAAGACCAGCGGGCAGATCCACCAGGCAAGCAGTGTACGGGTTGTCCGCGAGGAGATGAAAAAGAGTGCAAGAGTGCCGGGTACAAACCATGCGTGATTCGAAATGCAGAGCAGCTGCATGCCGTACGGCACTACAGCAAAGGAAAACCCTTTGCGCGTTCCTTCCCCGTGCAGCGTATAAGGAAGCGTGAAGGGATTTCCGAACTGAATCCAGTCAATCACCAGCTGAATGGAAAAGACCGCCAGAAACGCCACGGCACCGACGGCAAGGAAACGCAGCAGATTCCGGATTTCATGCAACTGTGCGGCATAACGCAGATACAGAATCAGCAGAAGCAGCGGAGCAAAAAGAATATTGTTGATCCTCACCAGGCACGCCAGGCCGAACAGGGCTGCAAAAAGCGCAAGATTCCGCAATCGCACCTTCATGCACAGCGCCGAAGCGATGCAGGCAAACACCAGCGCCATGCTCACCGTGTCGCTGACACAGTTGTAACCGTAAAATGTATAGAGTTCATACAGCGAATAGAAGAAGCCAGGCTCCGGCAGTGCGGGAAAGGCGCGGTAGATATATTGAGAATAGAGTCCATCGCTCCCCTCGAAATAGCGGTGATGCTGGAACAGTGTCATGCCAAACCAGAGAAGAACCGTCGCGAAGGCCGGCGCGGCGGAAGAGAGCTTCTTCACCGCGCGGTATCCCATGCAGAGGGCGAACGGCGTCACGATGAAACAGTTGAACAACAGAAACGGCGGATAAAACGCCTGAAGCGACTCCGCGCGCTGAAAAAGCTGGAACGGCAGATAGAAAAGCGACAACCCGACCGTATACATCCACGGTCCTGTAAAACGGCCGGAAGCCATCTCCTTAGCCGCCTGAAAATAGGAAAAGTCGTCCACCTGATACTGAATGATGTTCCCGCTCTCCCCGATCAGATAGAACATGATCCCATACAAAAAAAGCACGATTGCGCCGTAAGGCAGCATTCCGGCGTATTTCCTGGACGGCTTCCGGAAAAAGAGAACACTCAGGAGAAGTCCGCCAAAGGCACACAGAGCCCCGAGCAGCATCAGAAAAGGAAATTTTTCAAACTCGTAGGAGATAGTGCGTTTTTCAGGATCCATCCTGATCATGACCTGCGGGGATGCCCAGAACTCCCCCTGCCCCGGAATGGAAAAGCGGTAGAAAAGAACGTCCTTCATGAGGGGCATCCGCTCATATCGATAAAGAGTTGTCCCCGTGACACGGCACTCGGTCTCCCTGTTGGTCACAAGCGCGGGCGGTTTCTTCAGGTCAATCGTCCGGAACACCGGCGTGCCGGGCGGCAGAATGACGCTCTCCTCCGCACCGACGGACAGCGCACAGGAAAACATCACAAGAAAAAGAAGAAAATGAAAATGTTTCATGCGCCTTTCCGGGTTTTTAAGGAATATCTCATAAACATCCGGTAAGATATTCCCGGGAAACGCAGAAAT
>CASEFP010000048.1 GCA_949287225.1 uncultured Lentisphaeria bacterium | reverse complement strand
TTACATAGAAAGGACTGCAAGAAATTGCAGAGGGTGGATTTTTGTCTTCAAAAGACAAAAATGAGTTTAGAAAACGTGAAAAAACAAAAAAAACGTGAAATCTGGGGTTCAGTCCCTTGAATTTTACATAACAGGAACAATAGAAAATGAAAATCGTCTTCCAATCCACACTCGTGCAGAAACAGAGTCCGGGATATTTCACATTGATCGAACTCCTGGTCGTTATTGCGATCATCGCGATTCTCGCCGCCATGCTTCTTCCCGCGCTGAACAAGGCAAAAGCAATGGCGCAGTCGATTTCCTGTGCAAACATGCTCAAGCAGTACGGCGTTGTCGGCGCCCTCTACACCGACGACAACAGGGATTACCTGCCTTACACCAACAACGGAAATGTCACCTGGTGCGATGAGGCGGGATGGGCATCGTTTTACCTGACACGCGGCACCGAAAACTATGAAAAGAACAAGACACTCTACCGCTGCCCGTCAAATGACAATCCGAAGCCGCTCGCGAAGTATGACCGCTACTCCTACGGCGCCAACTGCGATTTCGGAGCTCCGATCATGTGGGACTGGTACTATTATAAGAAAGCAGGAGAAGTGAAACGCCAGCCGTCCCGCCTCGTGCATATTCTGGACGTTGCAGGCGACGGAGCGGACGGAGGCCAGTATTACGCCTCGTTTGACGACTGGACCAATCACGCGCCGCGTCACTCCAACCGCGCCAACATCGTTTTCTGGGACGGTCACGTCGGGAACGCTCCTGTCGCATTAATCAAGCACCAGACCAATCAGGATATCGTCTGGGGCATCAACCCCAACTTCGGAAACCGCTGACAACTTTTGCTACAGGAAGCATCCTCTCATGAAATCATTACTCATTCTGTCTCTCTGCACTGCCGCGGCATGGCAGTCATGCGCCGCCGCTCCCGGATGCCGGACCTTCGCACTTGACATCCGCAACGGCAAACCCGTCGTAAGCGCACGCGGAGACAAAACCATGCAGACCTCAGGTCAGGTGAAAATCGCAAAGGAGAAAGACGGAAGCGCTTATTTCCTCTTCGCAAAAAAAGGCGATTTTTTCCGTTTCTCGCAGAAGGGAAACATTCAGGCGGAACAGGGCACGGTCGCATTTTTCGTCAAGGAGTGCGACACGGCGCCGGACCAGCGCGTCTGGAATCCGTATTTTCAATGGCCGGGCAGAGAGGAAGTCTTTGCAATTCTGCGTCTCTGGCAGCCGTTTGAAGTCGGCGGCGGACTCTGGAACAAGCGGACGCGCCTTGTCTGGAGCTTTGCCGAAACGCCGAAACAGGGCGTCTGGCGCCATATCGCCTTCTCCTGGCAGAAGCGGATGGTCCGCCTCTACATCGACGGGAAAGAACGCCAGACGCTGATTCCCGTTGATTTTCTCTTCCGCAATCCCGGAAACTTCTTCACGGTCGGCCGTCCTTCGGAAGCGCTCGCCGCCGAGGATGATTTCCACACCGGACGCCACATTCTTTACGATGCCCCGCAGCAGGCGGAAAAGATGAAAATCGGCAAAGAACCCTACGGCGCGATCGGCATCCGTTCGTTCCGCATTTTCGACCGGCCGCTGACCCCGGAAGAGGCGGCGGCGCTGGCAGCCGGAAAGGAGCTCCCGAAACAAGCAGAGGATCAGCTCTCCGTGCATTACGATGAGGCGGTTTCCGCACGGACGCTCCGGGTGGTGGTGACGAGTCTTCTCGCCAAAGAAGGAGACCGCGCACAGATTCGTCTCCGCGATTCCGCGGGAAAAATCATCGCACAGATTTCCGCCGTCGCGGAAAAGGGAGGATTCGCGCCTGCGACGCTGAAATACGGAAACATTCCCGCCGGAAAATACAATCTGGAGGCCACCCTTGCGCGAACCGGCGCGAAAGGCGGCGCGACTTTCCGGAAACTGCCGGATTTCCCGTGGGTCGGCAACAAACTCGGCAGCGAGGATGTGGTTCTGCCCGGCTTCGAACCGCTCAAGGCAGGCGCGGATTCCGCAAGTGTCTGGGGACGCACCTACCATTTCGAAAAGTCGCTGATGCCGCAGAGGATCGTCAATCAGAGTTGCGAAGTGCTTGCCGAACCGATCCGCTGGACACTGGCTGACGGGGGAAAGGAATCGCTCCTGACCTTCTCGAAAATCCGGCGCGTCTCCGCAACGCCGACTAGAGCAGTATGGGAGGGCGAAGGTTCTCTCGGGAAACTGAAAGTCACGGGAAAAGTCACGGTGGAATATGACGGATTCATGGATTACTCGCTCACCTTCACGCCGCCCGCCGGAGGGATGGACGCGGAATCTCTGCGCATGGAAATCCCGTTCCGCCCTGAAGAAGCAACTCTTCTCTTCCATGAGGCGCGCCGCTCCGCGACCTGGGAAAACAACTGGAAATCTCCTGTCACTCCCCTCGGGAGCAAAGGAGTCATCACAATCGGCAATCCGGACCGCTGTCTCCAGTGGATGATCGAATCCGACCAGTTCTACTATCCGGAGGACAATCCGAATACGCTGCAATGCCTCGAGACAGCAGGAAAACGCATCTTCCGGATCGAAGTAATCGGCGCAAAGAAAAAAATCACGAGCCCTTCACGCTCTCGTTCATGCTGCACGCGGGGCCCGTCAAAGCGCGCCCGAAACACTGGCGCGGCTGGACGCGCGCCGGACGCCGCTACATTGATCCGCGCATTCACAACCGCGTCGATTACAACTACGACTGGTGGGCGCGCGCACCCGGCGAGGCGATCCCTGCCGACGGGTTCCCGAAAAAGCAGGACCGCAACATCCTGAAGGACAAAATACCCTGCGTGAGCATGCACTTCGGCGGCTACCGCGAAACACGAGAAAAGAAGGATCTCAACAAACGCACGCCGGAATGGATGCGCTACGAAAAAGAGTGGCAGCGTCTGCCGCAGCGCCTGGTCACGAATCCCGGCTGGAACGAGCAGACCATCGACACAAAAGCGTTCAGCTGGGGCGAATGGCATGTCTGGACGGTTGACAGACTCTTCCGGACCACCGGCGTGCGGGGCCTCTATTATGATGACTGGCTGCCCGGCGCATCGACCAATGAACTGGCAGGCTCCGGCTACCTCGGCGAAGGGGGTGTCCGGCGTGCGACACGGGACATCCGGAATCAGCGTGAGCTCCATCGGAGAATCTATGCGCTGGTCAAGCGTTACCGGCCGGAAGACGGCATCATCTACCTGCATGTCAGCGGCTGCCCGATCCTGCCGATCCTGAGTTTCGCCGACATCGACTACGATGGAGAGGTCATGGTCTGGAGCGACCGCATTCCGCCGGAAGGACGCTATTTCGACACCTACCGGATGGATATTTTCCAGATGCTCTTTTCCAACCGCCAGTTCGGAACCGTTCCGGGCTTCCACGACGTCACGACAAAAACGCTCGACTGCGGCGGCTCCGGAAAAATTCTCGCGGCGAACAACCAGCGGCAGCTCTGGTCGCTGCTGCTCCTGCATGACATCCATCTTCAGAGCGCCTTCACCTCCGGACTTGAGGAACTGCGCATGATGTGGCTCGATCACTTCGGCATCGCCGAGGATGATGTGAAATTCCATGGTTACTGGGATCCGGAAAACGGAGCGAAACTGCTCGAATTCGGCTTCCAGCCTGATCCGACGGACATCGACCGTGCAAGCAAAGGATATCTTGCAACCTATCTGCGTCCGGGAAAGGCGCTGCTGATCATCGTGCGCGACGCCCCCAACAACTATGCCGGGGAAGCGCAGGCGACGATCCGGCTCGACCGGAAAAAATTAGGATTCGCTCCGGATGCAAAACTCGTCTCCTACGACATGGAAAGCATGGCGCGCAACCGTCTCGGAACAATCGAAGGCGATCTTCTGAAGGTCAACGTCGACTGCGACAACTTCCGCGCCGTTCTGATTACAGAGGAAAAATAAACGCACTGCAAGCCGCCTTCCCTGTCCGGAAGACAGTCTTTCATAAAAAAACTCCGTTTCGTCACTCTGGCGGAACGGAGTTTTTTTTTAGCCTGACAGTTCCGATACCCGGAACAAAAGGGGTTCACTCGTAACGGAGCGCCTCGATCGGGTCGAGCTTCGAGGCCTTCCATGCGGGATAGAATCCGAAGATGATCCCGACGGCGGCGGAAACAAGGACCGCCGCGATCATTCCCCCCGGACTGGGCTCGATCGGCCAGTTCAGATGGTATTTGACCATCATCGCCGCACCGCGCCCGAGAAGAATCCCGACCAGTCCGCCGACAAGACAGAGCAGAATGGATTCAACAAGAAACTGCTTGAGGATGTCGCGCGAGCGCGCCCCGACCGCCATGCGCAGCCCGATTTCACGCGTGCGCTCGGTGACGGAAACCAGCATGATGTTCATGATGCCCACACCTCCGACGGCCAGCGAGATCATCGCCACGACAAGCAGAAGATTGGTCATCAGCGTCGAGGTGCTGTTCAGCGTCTTCATGAATTCGGCGAAGTTACGGACATGGAAGTCGTCCTCCTTGTCGGGGCCGATCCGGTGTCGTTCGCGAAGGAGATTGGTCACTTCGTCGATCGCGTCGTTGACCTTTTCCGGAACAAGCGCGGTGAGCATGATCTGATCAACCTGCGTGAACTTCGGTGTATGCAGCGTGTCGGTTTCGAAATTCTCCGCGTGTTCCGGATAAAACGCCACCCCCTCGGCGGAGTAGAGGGAGCTTGGCGATGTGGTCGCCTCGCTGGTCGTGTTGGTCGGATCGCCGGTCTTGAGCCCGGTCACGCGGAGGCGGATCGTGGTCCACGGCGCGACGATGATGTCGTCCTCGTCAAACCCCATCATGTTCGCCCCCTTCGACTGGAGGACGCCGATGACCGTAAAGGTCACATTCCGGATGCGGATCTCGGAATCGACGGGCGAGTTGCCGCCGAAAAGCTCCTGCACGATCTTGGTCCCGACGACGCAGACGCGGGCACGGGTGTCCACTTCGCGCCGGGTGAAGACGCGTCCCTCAGAAACATCCCAGTCCCGGATCTCGAAATATTCGGGATCGGAACCGACGATCGTGTTCGGCATCCAGTTCTTGTTTCCGGCGATCACCTGCGTCGAGGAGGCACGGACAATCGGCACCGCCTTGTCCACGCTCTGGCATTCGGCGAGAATCGCGGCGCAGTCATCGGGGGTCAGCGACATGCTGTTGCCCATGCCCTGCCGGACGCCGCCCGGCACCCGGGGCGCTCCCGGCATGACCATGATCGAGTTCGCGCCCATTTTCTCGATGGAGGAACGGATCGCCGTCGAGGAGCCGTTGCCGATCTCCATCATTGTGATCACGGCGGCAATGCCGATTACAATGCCGAGCGCGGTCAGAAGCGCGCGCGTCGGGTTGCGCCTCAGCGCCTTCAAAGCAACTTCTATGGTTCGTATCAGAGACATATCATTCCCCTCCGTATGCGCCGCTCACGAGCAGACCGTCGTGGATGTGAATGGTCCGTTTCGCATAATCGGCGACTTCCTTTGCATGGGTGACCAGAATGATCGTGATCCCCTCCTTGTTGAGCTCCTCGAAAATCTTCATCACATCAACGCTGGTCTTCGAGTCGAGATTTCCGGTCGGCTCGTCCGCGAACAGAACCGGCGGGCGGTTGATCAGGGCACGGGCGATGGCGACACGCTGCTGCTGGCCGCCGGAAAGCTGCGAGGGATAGTGATCCATCCGGTCGCCGAGCCCGACGCGCTCAAGCATGGCGCGCCCGCGCTCCTGCGCCTCATGGGTCGAAAGCGATCCCGCAGTATAGAAAAGCGGCATGATGACGTTTTCCAATGCGCTGGTCCGGGGCAGCAGGTTGAAGCTCTGGAAAACGAAGCCGATGTGACGGTTGCGCACCTGTGCGCGTCTGTCGCCGGAGAGCGAACCGACCTCCTCCCCGTTGAGGAAATACTCTCCGGAGGTCGGACGGTCAAGACAGCCCAGAATGTTCATGAGCGTGCTCTTCCCCGACCCGGACGCGCCCATCAGCGCGACGTATTCGCCTTTCTCGATGTTCAGCGTAATGCCTTTGAGAACCGGCACGTCGATCTCACCGAGGAAATAGGTCTTTGTAACGGATTTGAGTTCAATGAGGCTCATTTTTTCTTCTGATTCCTTCTGTGCGGCGGGGTGGGCAGGAACGGACTTGAAGAATTCGTTCCCGCGTTGTCGATCACTTTGACGGTTTCCTTTCCCGTCACATAAACAAGGCCTTCGGCAAGGGAATCCCCGATGATCTCGGTTTCGGTTCCGGTATTGAGTCCGGTTCTGACCTTCAGCGGCTTGAGCACCTCATTCTCGGCGGTCCAGATGAAACGTTCCCCTTTGGGCAGCTCCTCCGTCAGCGCATACTGATATTCCGGTTTGAGATCGGAAACATCCGGTTTGAAGCGGAGCGCAGCGTTCGGCACGGCGAAGGCGGAATTCCGCTGATCCAGGATGAACTTGACGTTGGCGGTCAGATAAGGCAGAAGCGTGCCGTCGGAGTTGTCGGTTCCGACCTCGACCACATAGGTGACGACGTTCTGCGACATGGTCGCATTGAGGCGGATCTTCTGCACTTCGCCCTTGAATTCGCGCCCCTGAAAGGCGTCCACGGAGAAAATGACGGGCTGTCCGACCTTGATCATACCGACATCGGCCTCATTGACGGAAACCCAGATCTGCATCCGTTTGAGGTCCTTGGCGATCAGGAAGAGGCTCGGCGCGCTCATGCTGGAAACAACGGTCTGCCCGATGCTGACGCGGCGGTCGATGATGACACCGTCCACCGGAGACTTGATCGTGCAGTATCCGAGATTGCGCGCGGCGCGCTCCTGCGCGGCATTTGCGGCGGCCAGAGCGGCTTCCGCCTGCGCGAGACTCGCCTTCTGAACGGCCAGATCGGCAACGGCGGCATCATAATCGGCTTTTGCCGTGTCGTAAGTGGTTTTGGCAATGGCGTTTGTCGGGTAGAGCTGCTGGGCGCGCTCCCATTCCTGAAGCGCAAGTTTGCATTTCGCCTCGGACTGCTGGATGTTCGCCCTGGCGCTCTGAATCGAAGCCTTGGCCTGAAGCTGTTCGGCTTCGGCGGATTTGAGTTCGGCGGAATAGAGCGAATCGTCAATCAGGGCGAGAATGTCGCCCTCCCGGATGACGGAACCGTAATCGACGCTCTTGCCGGCGGTGTCGGTTCCGAATTTTGCGATCATGCCCTGCACCTGGGCGCCGACGTTGACCAGTTCCTCCGGTTCGACGGTACCGGTCGCGCTGATGGTGCGCATCAGTTCGGCTCTGGCAAGCTGATCAGTCCGGAAGACGGTTTTCTCGCCGGTGTCGGAGTAGCTCCGGTAGCCCCAGACGGCGAGAATAACAAGGGCTGCGATGATGAGGAGCAGAATAATGAGTTTGACTGTTGATTTCATGAACGATCCCATCCTTTTTTGTTTCTGAGTGCGGTTTTATGGTCTATAACGTCCGGAGGCTGCTTTTTATTGTGCGGCGGACGGAAAAAGATCGAAAAAAGAAAAAACGGAGCAGAGCACCGGTCCCTGCCCCGAAATTCGTTCCTGCGCGGAAAACTCCTTACCAGTCGCGCAGGGTGTCGCACACCTGTTTCAGCGCCTTCTGAATGGGAATCACGGAATCGCAGGTTTCCAGATTGACATAACCGTCATATCCGCTCTCACGAATCGCCTTCCAGGTCGGTTTGAAGTCAATATTGCCCTTTCCGATCAGGGCAAGCGTGTAATAACGGCCGTCCCGTTTGCGGTCGGAACCGGGAACGGGCTCATCGGTAATGATCCAGTCCTTGAAATGAACGTGGACGACAAAATCCTGCACTTTGCGGAAGGAGTCCGCATCGTTCTCGGCGGTGGCGACGTTGCCGTTGTCAAAAGTCAGCTTCAGTCCGGGGACGGCGTGCAGAACTTCGAGCGCCTCGTCCGCCGTGATGATGGGACTGCGGTTCAGCGCGGTGCTTTCAAAAGTCAGCGTAATCCCCGCCTGCTGCGCAATCGGAAGCATCTGCCGGAACTGTTCGATCCAGAGTCGGCGGTCCTCGTCGACGGGCATGACGCGCTTATGAGCAAAAGGGGGAATCATCATCACGGGGGCGCCGAGCGTCACGGCGTCTTCCACGGAACGTTTGAACTCGTCCAGCGCGTCGGGAGATTCCTCGATGAACCCCTGCAGCAGCGGAGTGTGCGCGGCAATCGGAAGTCCCGCGTCATCGCAGCGTTTCCGCAGTTCGGCTGCCGGCGTATGGTGCGTCGTGACCCAGTCGATCGCGGACATGCCGCACTCCCGCGCCGTCCGGATGATCTCCGCCGGCGTGAATTTGTCCATCATCATCAGCGACATCATGCATAATTTCATAAACAGATCCTTTCCTCAAATCATTCCGGAAATACTTCTTTCCGATAGTTTAAACCATACGGAATGTTTTTGCAAACTGAATTGAAGAAAAAACAAAAAAGGAAAAACGTCCGTGCGGAAAAAATGCGGAAAAATCCATTCCCGCCGCAGGAAAATCCTCCTGCGTTTTTTTGAGGAAATTCACCCCGTTTTTTCGGATGCGGGAAGAAAAACAGACAGATGGATCTGCGATAAAGGTCCCCCGCATCGGCTCTATGCGGCAGTTTCCGGCTTTCCGTCCCCTCAAGGGAGAAGCACAAATACCATGAAAAAAGAACTTTCCCCCGGACCGCGCCCCGTTCAGGGGAGCTCCTCTTTATTGCCGTTGATTCTGTCCGGGGAGAACGTCTTTTTCTTCCTGAAGGCGGAAGAGCGCCATCTTCCGGATTTCAGCGGTCGCACCGTTTCCGAAGCTGTTTCCCCAGAACGAGATCAGAACGGGAGCATTTCCGCTGTCCGTCCGGAAATCAAGCTGCATGAGATGGTTCTGTTTTCTCTCCGTGGAACCGAGAATCTTTTTTCCCTGCACAACCTTCAGGACCACCGGCTTTTCAGAAACGATTTCAGCGGAGAGGCGGTAAAAGGAACCGGGCTCCAGACGGACAGACTGGCGGAGCAGGAAATTCGACACTGCACTGCCGCTGCCGAGCAGAAGCGTTTTTTCCGGCGTACTTCTCAGGAAGGAACGCGCCTCCGCCTTCGGCAGGGTCAGCGTCCATCCTCCTGAAAGTGCCACCCCCTTTCCCCTGGAAGCCTTCGTGCCGGAGTCCGGCAGGGCAGGTTCCGGATTCACCAGCAGATTTTCACCCTGAATCCGGTAGTTCCGGGAAGAGGCTTTTTCACCACCTGCACCGATTTCCTCCAGTTCGCGGACGGAGATGGAATCCACCCACGCGGCCTTTCCTGCAGTCGTTTTGGAGCCCCAGACCAGAAGGGAGCAGCGCCCCGACTCCGGCGGCGTGCGGAAATCAATGCTCAGAGTCTGCCAGTCGGAATTGTCCGCTGCCCGGGCCACCTTGGAAAAGCCATTGGTGTTCATAACCTCCAGGCGCAGGTTTTCCGGTTCCTCGCCCCTGACGACGGCAGTCGCACGATAGCGTTTTCCGGAGTCGAGCGTCAGATTCTGACGCAGCATCCATGCGCCGGAAACGCCCTGCAAGGCAATTTTCAGCGAGCGTTTTCCGCTTTTGAAATTCCGGTAATCAAATGTGACATGCCCGTCCGCGGGATCCAGTTTTTTCTCGTTCGCGGAATACATCGTCATCGTCCAGCCGGGATGCAGCGGATTGTTCCATGCGGGATTGCCGGAACGCTCCGTGCCGGACTGATCGGCATTGAAGGCCAGTTCCGGCCCGACTGTCCGGTATTTCTTCACAGGCAGCAGCGCTCCGCTCAGTTTCATCCAGCGGTATTCCTGCTCCGTCCGGACACAAATATAGACATTCTCTCCGGCAATCAGCTGCCGTCCGAGCCAGCTCCGGTCCGGTTCCGGAAGTTCCTCCCTGCCGGGGAGCAGCGCCGCGGAAGGCAGAAGAATTTCCGGCCCCGCGACATCGCCGGCATTCGAGGAAAGCGCCACCGGATGCTTCACATTGACAAAACGGTTGCCCGCGATCAGCTCCCCTTTTCCGGGCGCCCGTCCCGAGAGCGCAAAGCCGATCTCCGCATTGACGATCAGGTTGTTGAGAAAGGTGTTCTCAAAGCCGCTCCGCACCACAAACGCCTGATGCGGCATATCATAGACGAGATTCCCCGACCAGAGGGAACGGCCGCTGTTGCATTCAAACCCGAAACTCTCATCCTTCGCCAGCGCCCGTCCGTCCACGACATTGTTGACCACGGAAACAAAATGCTCCTTCCCGCCGGTCTTGATCTCGATCACCGAACGCCAGCCGGAGTTGGAACAGATGTTCCCCTGCACGAGAGCGCGGTTGGCCTTCAGGTAGATCGCGGCACCCGCCAGACGCCGGGGCTTTCCCTTCCACAGGATGGTCTTTCCGCGCAGGAACGTGCCGTCGGGTCCCCGGATCTGGCGGCCGACGGACGCACCGGGGACAGGTTCGCCCCGGTTGACGTCGCGCACGATATTGCCCTGAACCGAAACATTGTGTCCGTAGATCAGGATGCCCTGCGTGTAAGAATCCGCAATTGTCGCCCCGGCACCGCCGCCGAGAAGCTGATTGTCATGCACAATGGCATTCGGGACATGTCCGGTGCAGCCGTCGGCGACCTGTCCGGCCTTGCCGATCAGCATGCCGCAGCGTCCGAAGTTCCGCAGGACGCAGCCGCGGATGACAACTCCGCCGGGAATGGGGGTGTTCAGCTGAATCGGATTGTCCCCGCCCTCGAAAACGCAGTTTTCAATCCGGGCGCTCCCCAGTTCGGCAACATTGAAGCCGATTCCCTTTTCCCGGCATTCGAAACGCACGCCGAAGAGATCAATGGAACGGATTTTCGCCTGCGCGGCACGGCTCCAGTAAGCGTCGATCCCGTTGAAACCGGCGATTGTCATATTCCGGATCACCAGTTCGGCAGCCCCCTTTTCCGCACCGCCGCAGCCGTTCAAGTCGATGACGCTTGCCCGGTTTCCGGTCCTCCATCCGCGCTTTCCGACTCGGGAATCGCAGATCAGTTTCCCCGGCCGCCCCCGGCCTTCGACGGTCAGAGTTCCGCCGGTCTGCCGGATCAGCGGGAAACCGTCCGTGCGCAGGACGGCGCCGTCCTCGAAAATCAGTGTCAGGTCGCCGGAAACCTCCAGCGGCTGTTTCAAACGGTATTCTCCCCGCGGCAGGACGATCGAGCTGGATTCCTTCCCCGCCTTGCGGAACGCGTCGTCCCAGAACGCGGAGTCCGTTTTGAATCCGGTAATCTCAATTGCCGGAAGCCAGAGCGGCAGCAGCAGGAACACAGCAAACCAGTTTTTCCGTTTCATCATTTTCTCCCTGTATCAAAATGTTGTCAGCCCCGGATTGAGCGCCGCGGCATAGGTCACCCAGCTTTCCGGAACAATTTCCTCCTTGTGGAGGGAATCGACATGTCCGTCGAGATAGAACGTATTTGCCTGCCGGCTGTGCCGCAGATGCAGTGTGCGGTTGGAGCCGATGCCGACACCCCGCTGCAGCGTCGCGGGGGAGACAAAGCCAAGTGAATTCGCCTGATAAAGATCCCTGGTATGAATGCTGTCGCCTCCCAGCGGAACACGACGGTTTTCCGATCGGCTCAATATCGTCCGTCTCACATGGAAATAGGTATCCGCCGTGTAATTGCTCCGGTTTCCGAAGTCGGCATTGCCGCGAATGATCCCGTAGGAATAACTTCCGTATTCATCCCAGTTCTTTGGGGGGCCGCTCGGACAGAAAAAGATATTGTCCACAGCCGAAACACGGGGAAGCGGTAAAAAACCGCTGGAAACGAGAATTCCGCTCCAGCCGTAGTTTTTCGCCGCGCCGTTGACATGAAGAATGCTCAAAGCGGCAGGGAAAAACTCCTGATACGCGTCGGCGTAATTGGACAATCCGTAGATGCAGTTCCGCTGATTGGCCACGCATTTGACCGATTTGGCATGATCCCTCGCCTGCTTCAGCGCAGGCATCAGCATGGCCGCCAGAATCGCGATGATCGCTATCACGACGAGAAGCTCGATCAAGGTGAAACTTCCCCCGGCATGCCTCTCTTTTTCCGATCCGGTGTATTGCCTCATTGCGTCTCCTTTCCTGATTCATGATGAAATTCCAGTATCGCGTGCTGGCGGAGAAGCTCCTCCCGCACCATCTCGTAGGGAGCGAATTCACGCCGGGACGCCGAAAGTGCGGCTCCCACTCCTGCGGCATGTCCGGTCGCCATGCAGGTGGACATCAGCCGAACAGCCGATATCGCGCGCGGTTCAACACCGATGGACCGGCCCGCCGCCAGCAGATTTCCGATCTTCCGCGCCTGAAGCGCCCGGTAGGGAATGCCCCGGCAGCCGGCAAGACTCTGCTCCCACGGATTGCGGAAGCAGTGAATGCCGTGGCCGCCGAATCCGCGTTTCGCCACGGCCACGGGATCAGGCACCGGCGTATCTTCTATCAGGTCGCGGCAGGTGATCACCTCCCGCGCATCCAGACAACGGCCGGCGCGGACGCCGATTTTCGGTGCAATCGCCACCAGACGCGCATTCCGGAACTCCTCAAACTCGGCACGCAGCCATTCGAGAATGGGAAACACCTGCTCGCGCAGTTCAATATCCATGCGCGTCAGCTCCAGCGGATCCAGCGCGTTGCCGGAAACCAGACTCAGATTGAGCAGGACTTCATCGGTATTTCCCAGCGGATTCCCCATGAACAGATCCTGTCCCGCGAACGGGAAACGCTTTTCCGCACAGGCACGGGCAAATTTCTCCCGCAGAAGCACCTTGTCGAATGCACGGACGCCGTTCACCTTGAAGAGAATCGTTTTGGTCATCGTATCTTCCGGAGCTCCTTCGATGACGGGCGCCCCCGCCAGTCCGGAAAGAACCGCGTCCCCCGACGCATCGACGAAAAAGCATCCGGCAATCCGCAGAGAGCGTCCCGCGCAGAAGAGATCAATTGAGCGGACTTTCCCTCCCTCCGTCCGCGCTCCGGTCACAGTTGCATAATAGAGGCGTTCCACGCCGGCCTTCCCGAGCATCCGGTTCAGGCAGAGCGCCAGCTGCGGTTCGGTTGTGGTATAAACCCCGGTCAGTGCGCCTTCGGAAAGCCGTTCGGCAATCCGCCCGTGCGCATCCACTTCGGCAACGGCTCCCATGGAGTCAAGCGCGCACAGCAAACGCTCCCCGAGTCCTCCGACAAGCTGCCGCGATCCGTAGCCGAATCCCAGAAACACCGGGCAGCCGCAGTGAACCGCCACGCCGCCGGGACCCGCCTCCTGCTCGATCAGCAAAGTGCGCCGCCCCATTTCCGCGGCCGCAATCGCCGCACAGCAGCCGCCCACCCCGGCGCCGACAACAATCACATCATATTCGTTCTGAAGTCCACCGTCTTTCACGGGACACCCCCTCCATTCTCTCCGACTGATCTTTCATTATACACAGTTCGTGTTTTTTCACAATGGACTGAAATGCTATTTTTTATAATAATCTGCTGAAATCGGATTTTTTTATAAAAAAAACTTTACAACGCGATTTCATCTTCTATATTTTCCATATCCGGATATCCGGAGGCGGGAACTTCAACGGGAGCGGAAATGGAGACTCTGTTTTTTGAGCGGATCACAGCGGAAAACGCCGCGGCGATGCTGGAAGAGCATCTGCGGAGCCTGGAACGGCAATGGGAAATCCTGATCACCATCCATGACCACAAAAGGCTGCTCAGTCTGCCGGACGGACGGCATATCCTGCCCCACAGGAATCTCCACCGGTGCGCCTGCTGCCGGGCCCAGCAGGGCGAGGAGGTCCGCCTCCGCTGCCTGAATCACTGCAAGACGGGCGTCATCCGGCAGCTCGCCGCCCGTCCGTATCCGCAGCAGAGCGTCTGCTGGTGCGCCCTGACCGAGGTCATCGTCCCTGTATTCAAAGGAAACGAACATGTCGCCACTTTTTTCGGGGGAACCTTCCGGCTGCCGGAGCGGAAGACTCCCTGGAACTCTCCTCTGCTGACGGAAGAATTCCTGGAATCTTATAAAAAACTGCCGATCTGGAATGTGAAGCGCGGACGCGAAATCGCGCTGCTGCTCCAGACCGTCAGCGCGGGAATCCTCCAGATCGCCGACCGTCTCTTCGAGGAAAGTCTGAACGATTCCGGGAGAATCGGAATCATGAAACGCTTCATCGACCGGAATGCCGTGCGAAATCTGAAACTCAAGGAACTTGCCGCCTATGCGGGGCTTTCCGAATCGCGCACCAGCCATCTCCTTAAAGAGGCTTTCGGCTGCTCGTTCAACAGTCTGCTGAACCGGGAACGCATCCGGCTGGCAAAAACTCTGCTCTCCGATAATACACTTTCCATTCAGGAGATCGCCGAACGAGTCGGATTTGCCAACGAATTCTACTTCAACCGCGTTTTCAGGAAGCTGGAGGGTATCCCGCCGGGGGCATATCGCAAAAGACAGCCGGGAACAGCAGAAGTTTGAACCGGATTTACGTCATTCTTCAAAATGCGGCAGATGATCCGGAAACACGAGAAACGGTTCTCATTTCCGCATGGATCCCTTCCATGCCCCGCAGGGCGGACAGGCTGTCCATTTCAAAAAAGCAGTTTTTCCGGGTATGATTCCGGAAGAAAGATCATCTGCCCTTCCCGGGAGGAAGATAACGGTAGAGTCTGAGCTGTTTCTTTTTCCGGGCATTATGATATTGCCAGGATAAGAGTTTCCAGCGTTCCTCCGGTATCCCAAGAGCTTTTCCGGTCAGGGGGGCGTTTGAACTTCGCTCATCCAGAAACACATACAAGACGTCACATTGCCGGGAATGGCGGGCCAGAAGGTCTTTCAGGACAGGAATCTTCACGGTGTCATCCTTAAATTTCAGGGATGTAACCCCGAGCACCTTGACACCCGAGTAATAACAATAGCGCTTGGCCTCATACCAGTCGGCAATCGCAAGAGGGCGGGCAAATGACGCCGCATCCCGTTTTACAACTGAGCAGTTGTATCTGACATGGTTTTCATAGGGATTGTAATGCAGAGCCTTCACCAGACATGCGACTGCCAGTCCGAACACCACACACCAGGGAAGCAATCTGAAAATTTTACCGGGAATTTGAGGAAACCATTTACAGAGGCCTTCCAGTTTGAAACAGAAATAGACAGTGGCGATCAGTCCCGGATAGAGAAGAATGGAGGCATAACGGGATGAGATGATCTGGATTGCCGTACGCCATCCGATCATGAACAGAAGTGCGGTAATCAGAATCCAGTACAGCGCAGTATGTTTTTTCCAATGAAAAAACAGAGCCGACAGAAGTCCCAGAATAGCACAGACGGCAATCGGCTCAAACAGAATCCGGGGAATCGATTGAAAAAGGACTTCTGTCATTTTGCTCCTTTCCGCTGAAAAACGCGTTCCAAATCATGCCATTTAGTCAGATAATATTTCTGATAACTTTTGAACAGATGATTCTGCACTCCCATGATAAAGATAAGAAGCAGAAATGCGGCAAGAGCACTGACAGATACAGCAGCACCATTCAGAAGGAGCTTTTTCCATTTTGCACGATCTTCCCATAACAGCAGAAGGAAAGCAGCAACAATCAGGGGAAGAAACTCCAATGTTTCATAACGCGTCAGAAAAGACAGGGCAAAAACAACTCCCCCCAGACTCCAGAAATACCATTTTCCTCTGCGTATGCCGCAGAGCAGAAAATAAATCAGCAAACCGCAGAAGAAAAGATAAACCGCATCCCTCTGAGGCTCGATGGACAATGCAACACGGGTAGGATTCACAGCCATTAAAAACGCGGCACAGAGCGCGATCCTGCGATCACAGCAGACCTCCATGGCAACCCCGTAAATAATCAACGGCAGAAAGGCGGCAAGGACAAGATTAAGCCCGAGGCCGGCAGCTTCAGGAGACAAGCCGCAGTCCATCAGCAATTTCATCAGATACAAGGGCAGAGGGGGAATCCAGAACTGAGGCCAATGCTTCAGGACAGCCTGAAAACTTCCCTGCTCATGCCAGACTTGAATCAATTCCAGATAAAGCAGTCCGTCACGGGAAATCGTCGGCTCCAGATAGAGACAGAAGAGAGATAAAAGCAGACTGAAAAGAGTGATTGCAATCAGAGGACTTTTCAATGATTTTAATTTCAAACAAATCCACTTGTTGTTTTGCAACATAGAATGTATCAATTCTTTCGATAAAAATATTAAAAATTATTGAAACATCACTCAAATACCCCATGAAAAACATGAAATAAAATATGGAAGAATGTTTCATCCCGTAATTTTATTAAAATACCATAAAAAAGAGGATTTGCAAGCAAAAGTCAGGAGATACCTCCGCTGACGCGTTGAATATTCCGCTCCGGACGTCCGGTATCATGTAATATCACTGAAAGAAGAATGCATCCGGAAGAATAAGCAGACACGATCAGGCATTCGCATTCAGTGGTCTCATGGGGAATTAAGTGCAGAAGCCTTGTTTTTTCTCTTTCCGAGGCTATATTGTAAGAAAAATGATATGGAAACATAATACGGCACAGGGAGCGATCACTATGAGTTCCGATCTCCACAGACACCTGCAACCCTTCATCCGGAAATGGGCGCCGGTGCTTGCGGCGCCATGGACCTGCGCCGCGGAAAATCCAGACTTCGGAGATGACTGCTTCACTCTGGGATTTGAAATGGACTGTATGACCTCGCTTCAGGAAAAATTTCCGGGCGAAGATGTCTCCCGTGCATCGTTTCTGCGCAGAGTCATCCATACGATCCATGATGTGCATTTTCTCGGAACCGCAATCTTTTCCTACTGGCGCTATCTGACACACTGGCATGAAGCTCCTCCCCCGGAAGATGCGGCGGAATGGTTTTCCACCGCCTTTTCCCGGCTTTCGGAACTCGCGGATTCCGGAAAGGGAACAGACAAAGATGCGGCTTCTCCTCCTATTCAGAAACAGGAAAGCGAGAATTCCAGTCCCGGAATCTGCGACGGAATGCAGTAAAGCATCACAATCCGCAGCAGAAACGCTAAACCGGTGAAGAAATCACAGGAGGCAATGCGTGCACACCGGGGAACGGAAACTCCTGAACGGTTTTATCGAAGAGTGCCCGGATCTTCATGCGGTAAAAAGGAATGGATTTTTTCATATTGAAACACCGCGGCAATCTCCCGGAAGCAAAACACGGAGATTATCAATTTGCACGCCGGCGCGGACACTCTCCACCACCGGCGGCAACAGACTCAGCCCCTGCGGAACCTTTCAGGGGATTTCCTTCAGAAACGGCGCGGCGGGAAGTCCTTCATGATTGTAGAGATTGCAGCCGTGCGGACAGTTCGCCCAGGCATAGGCGGCGAAAGCAGGTTCCGAGACCTGCGGGGAAGAGAGAATTACGCAGTCCCGCCCCTCGATTTCCGCATCGGCAAATACATATTTTCTGTCCTTTCCGGCAAGGACAAACCAGCGGAGTTTTCCATTTTTCGCCATCAGTCCCGAACCGGTATTCTCAAAACGCACCCGGACTTTTCCCGCTGTTTTTTCAAGAGATCTGACGCGCGGGCCGTCCGCGACAAGGTCTGTCTCGCCATAGGCAACCTTCCGCGCCTGAAGCACAAGGCGTTTTGCAACATCCTGCTTGTTGCGCGGATGAATGTCATGACTTTCCCCGATGTCGATCGTGACCGCCATTCCGGTATGCGGAAGCGTCAGCGCAGACGCCTGCATCTGCCGCATGGAAGGCCAGAGTCCGCGCGGCGCCGGATTTTCCGAAGCGAAGACGGAATCGTCAATGACCTGCGGATCGCGATGCCCGCCCCAGTTCGGGAGCTGGACGAACAGAAACGGCATCTCCGGAATCTTCCACGCCGCGCGCCAGCTTGTAATCAGCATCCGGAAGAGCGCGTCGTATCCCCAGGTATTGATCAGATTGCCTTCGCCCTGATACCAGATCACCCCTTTGAGGGGCATCGCAATGAGCGGCGCAATCATGGTGTTGTAGAGTCCGCCCGTATTGTGAGGTCCGCCGAGGAGAATGTTCAGATCCGGCTTGCGCCTGAGCGCGTCCGCGGGAAATGCGAACTCCTTCTTTGCCTTCCATGGGCCGTTCCAGATGTTGAACGCCCGGCGCGGATTGTCGGGAAACATGCAGAGTTTTCCGCGCTGTGCGACGAGTCCGCCGCGTCCGCCGTAATTCATGACACGGATCGCAATCACATTGTCCTTTTCCCGGATCAGATCTGCCGCGATCCGATATTTCCGCTGTTTTGTCCAGTGAAGCGGTGTCTCCACCGTGGTCTCCCCGACCTTCACGCCGTTGAACCAGACAGTGTCCAGAGAGTCGATATTGCCAAGGGAGAGGATCATCTCCTTTCCGAGAAATTCCCTGCCGATGTCCAGTTTACGGCGGTACCAGAGCACACCGTCAAAATTCCGGAATGCGGAATCCTTCCAGTTCCCCGGCACCTTGACCGGACGCCAGTCCGCGGTGTCCAGATCCGGTCTGCTCCAGGCGGCAGCCGCGGCAGTTTTTTCCCGGTTCCGTTCCAGAATCGGCCGGATCCAGGCATGATACTCCGCCACCCGTTCGGCATAGATTTTCTCCTGTTCCGTGAAGGAGCGGAAGCGTTTTTTCTCCGTTTCGGACATGGAGTCCGCCAGACGCGGATCCATCCAGGTTTCGATCCGGGTTCCGCTGGCGCAGGCCTGCACGAGTCCGATCGGGACATTGAGATGTTTCCGGAGCTCCCGTCCGAAGAGATAGCCGACGGCCGAGAAACGCAGCACCGATTCCGGCGAACACTCCCGCCAGACCAGACGTTCCGCGAGCTCTGCGGACACGGTGTCCGAGGAGCGGTCCGCAGGGACTTTCGCAAGGCGGATCTCCGGATATTTCGCACGGGCCACCTCGTTTGCGGAATCCGCAACTTTGTACATTCCGTATTCCATGTTGCTCTGCCCGGCACAGAGCCAGACGTCGCCGCAGAGAATGTTCCGGAATACGATTTTCCGCTCCCTGCCCGAGAGGATCAGTTCGTGGGGACCGCCCGCTTTCTGCGCGGGGAGAACAGCCTTCCAGTTTCCGGTGGAATCCACCAGAGCACGGTATTCCGAACCGGCAAACGCGACTTTGACGATCCTGCCCGGTTCTCCGTGTGTTCCCGAAATGAAAACCGGGGAATCGCGCTGGATCACCATGTTGTCGTTCAGAAAAGAGGCAGGCTCAAAAGTTCTGCTGAGCGGGAGTTCCCGGTCCTGTTCCGCAGGGCGGATCAGATAGGCCATGACACCCGAGGAGGTATCCGCCGTGAATTCAAGCACGCCGCCATTCATCACGGAGGGAACCGGCTGTTTTTCCGTCCCGTCGAAACGGAGTGCAACGACCTCGCGTTCCGGTCCGTTCAAGCGCAGCTGCACGGAACACCTGCCGCGTTTCAAAAGCAGATCATTGGGGTTTCCCCAGCTCAGGACTTCGGTCATGCCTTCGCTTGCGAAACGCATCTTGCCGTTCAAGGCATTCGTCAGATGAAAAAGAAGGATCTTCTTACTGTCCGCGAGATTTTGTTCATCCATGGAGGAGGCGGACACCACCATGAAGGTATCCGCGCCGGAGACGCGCATGACACGGCCTGCGGAATCGCCGGACTTCAGCATCAGGCATTCGGTGCGCGGCGTGACGGTGCGCATTGCAAAACGGCGCGCATCCAGCGTAACCTCCCCATTTTCACTGCGGACAGGCCGGGTATCGGTATCTATTTCAAGCTGCCTGCGGATGATCTCCGGAAGCCCGGCGCGCCAGTTCCCCTGCGGAAGCGTCAGAACACCGGGCAGCTTTTTCTCCGCCGGAAGCGCACCGACACGGCAGTAAAAACCGAGTTTCTCAAACGCGAAAGGAAACTTCGAAGTATTCTTGTCGAATTTTGCGATTCCATCGAAATCGCGCTCGCCGAACGGATAGGCCAGCGCGGTATCTGCGGGGGAGACATCGCCGCGCCGGAACATCAGGACAATGATTTTTTCAGCAAAGCGCGCGACAGGATCCTGCACGGTATCGAAACGGATGACCGGTTCCTTTTTCAGCACGGCATTCCGGCTGTGTCCCCAGGCGAAGCGGTAGAGCGCGTCCCAGTCCTGCAATGCGGCGTAGGAGCCGAGCAGAGGAGCGGATTCCGCACGCCAGCGGTTAGGGAAGGTGTAATTGATCTCCGTCACGGTGAACGGCTTCCCGAAAATCCGGTCGGGAAACAGAAGGCGCGGAACGAGTGCGCTTGCCTCCGTCGCGGAGTTCTGATGAAAGAAACGCCAGAAGTGCGGATGATCCCCGTAGTGGTGGCTGTCGACAAAATCCAGTTCATTGCGGATCGGTGCCTGAATGACGTTGTCGCTGAAATTGGCGTCGGTCACGAGTCCCCGGTAACCGATCTCCTCCCGGAGAAATTTCGTAAAATCACGGATCATGTCGATATGCAGTCCGCAGAGAAATTTCAGGAACAGCGTGCCGCGCGCCTTTGCATTTTCCTTTGTGAAGCAGTTGTTTTTCTTCAGGTATTCCTGATATGCGGCATCGTAAAGCGCTTCGATCCGGGGATTCCCTGCGTAAATGCGGTAGATCGTGTTCTCATTGATGAGGGAAAGTCCGAAGAGAGCGGGATCCTCGGCCCATGTGAGTCCGGTATAGGGATTTTTATGCGTCAGGAAGCTGCGCGCATACTCCTTCCAGTTGTCGCGCGCCGGTTTGTATACGGGTGCGAGCGCACGCAGTTCCCGCCCCTTGAATTCAGGGAAGCCGGGCATCTCGCCGGGACGGAGATTGCGGCTGACGAAAAGGTCAATCGTCACATAGATTCCGCGCTGTTTCATGCAGTGGAAGAGATAGTCGAGCTTGTCGAACTGCGAGGCGGACTGCACGGTTGATTTCGGAGCTTTCAGATCGCTGATGGTGTGATCGAAATGGTGGAAGCGCACGGAGTTGTATCCCATGGCGGCAATTTCGGAAGCGAGCTTTTCCGCCTCGGCTTTTTCCAGAAACTGCGCGTCGAAGCAGAAATTCGTGCCAATGAAGCGGAAGCGTTTGCCACCCGCCGTGAAATGGCCGTTCTCATCGACTGAGATCCAGCCGTATTTCCCGGCGGGAGCGTCATTGCGGTTCAGAAAGGAGAAATCCAGCACGGATCCGGGCTTTGTGTCCGGCATGCCGCCGTTGAGTGCGACATAATCCGCGCCGTGGCGGATCACGGTGCGGCTGTCGAGCCATGCCGGTTCCACAGCGGTCTCTCCAAGGGAAAGTGCACAGATGATCCACTCGCCGTTGTCCGCCGAGAGGAAGGTGATCGTTTCGGGATCGTCGCGATTCAGTTCAAAGTGCGAAAGATAGACCCCCTGGTCCTTCCGGGGATTGTCCCAGACCACGGCGCCGTTCGCACAGCGCCGGAAGCCCGACGCGCTTCCGACATCTTTTCCGTTGACAACCGGAATCTTCTGGGCGGAACCATCCCGGAACGTGATATGCAGCGTTCCCGCCATGCCCTGGCGCACCGGATTTCCGAGCGTATGCAGCATATAGGTAAGCGCCCAGCCAGCCCCATGGGGAGGGAGGATCGAGAGGAGATTTTTTCGAAGGGGAAATGTGCAAAAGATGAATGCCGTTGGACGACGATGATCGCCCGACGGCATTTCCTCTTCATAATAATGAGCGTGAGCTTAT
>CASEFP010000047.1 GCA_949287225.1 uncultured Lentisphaeria bacterium | reverse complement strand
TTGCTCCTCCCAATAATCTCGTCCTTCGCGTCCCATGCCGTCCTCCCATTATTCCGGTTTGTGGAAGAACATACCACGCTGTCTGCCTCAAATCCAGATGGCCCTCACTGGGCGCATACCTTACAACGCCCTCCATGAGGATTGACACCAGCCACACGGGAGAACGATCATGAGAGAGGAAGAAAAAATTTATATTGCTCCCATTGAAAGATGTGCTCTAAATTAAGAGAGTATCAGAAAGGAATCTTCGATGGGCACAAAGAAACAGTGGACGGGTAAGGAATTGTAATGCCCCCCGTTTTTCAAGGGCGGCATTACAATTTTATATGGCTTTTGCCTTTCTTGCAGAATTAATTCTCTTGGCGTATGATTCCAGTGCTATTTGCTCTTGCGTCCGACATAATCTTCGGCAGAGATTTATCAGGAATCAAAAAATACTTTCCATCATAAGTATTTACAATTGGTAAGTTTTCAAGCATATCATAATCCAAATTCCGATTTTTTAGATATTCCAATGCCGTTTCATAAGGGATTTTAGGATAAAAATGAATATTTATCTTATCAATAGGAATAAAACCGAGATACCATAAAGTCGTATCCCAATAGGGGATAAACAGGAATTCTTTCAAACAAAACCAATAAGAACTTTTTATGCAATAACCATTATACAGCTTTTGTAGAGTATAATTTGATTTATAAATATTGACATTAACTCCTTTATTCTTGATGTTTTCTAAGTCTTTTTCCGGTATTGTCAGTAAATATTCCGGTGTAATGATAGTCATCTGATCTTCCGTTTTTCCTGACCCATAACAGCCGTAAATATCCTCTTGCTGCATACATCCAGAACAAAGTAAAATCAATATGACCTGTAAATATAAAAACCGCATATTGCGCCTCTCCCCCAGGTCGGACAACTTTTATTCAATGATTGGTGTAAAGACCCCTTGTCTACTATATTCCATTGCCTGCCGACTGCAAGCTCCGGAACAGCCTTCATCCGGTGTCAGATATTGGAGTGCCGGATAACCCGGGCACGCTGCTGATCCGCATTGCGCACGCCTTGTATCTCCCTGCTTTATCAAGGAGTTTTCATTTCATTGCAAATATATCTTTCATTCTTGTGATTGATATAGACAGGAGAGGATAAAACATTCATCGTGCTCGTTACATTTCCATGTTTTTCCGTTATGCTTCGAACTGAAGTCCATACTTTCGCGTAGCCATTGTCAAATGCTTCCGCAAAATAATATTCAAAAGGAATGACCGCAGTCCCGGTCTTATCAATATATCCATATTTATTGTTCAAACAGCAGACCGCTTTCCCTTCTGAAAAAGGATAAATGAAACCACATTCCATCGGAATAACAAGTTTTCCTTCTGTATTGACTGCACCATATAACAAACTTGACGAGCCTGCCTTTATGCCGACAGTGGCAATCCCTTCGGAAAACGATGCACAAAAATCAAATTTCCGTCCAAAGAGCTGCTTTCCTGTATCATCAATGAAAAAGAACTGTTTCAAATCATCCGATACAACAGCAATCTTTTCCGAAAAAGGCTCTGCGGATTTATATCGGAACCCGATTCTGACTTTCCCTTCTTTATCTATATACCCCCATCTTCCATCCTTTTCGACAGGAAACAGGCCGTCCTTGAAATCCTTTCCCGCGGAATAAAGCAAAGGAATAATCAGCTCTCCTTCTTTATTGACATATCCGGTCTTTCCATTTTTCTTCACCCAGGCCATTCCCTCACTGAAATCTCCTGCCTGGTCATAAATGCAGGGAACTGCAATCTTCAAACGGATGTCGGCAAAACCCCATTTTTTGCTCTGCCGATTCTGAATTGCCACCATTCCATCTTTGAAAAGGCGTGATTCATGATGAACGAAGAGTTCACTCCTCATCGTTCCGACGGGATACAAAAACGCATAACTCCCCTTTTGTGTTTCCACTTTTGCAACCCCTTCAGTAAAACGGGATACCGAAAAGAAAGCTGCAGGATATACAATGTTGTGGAATCTATCACCGAATCCCCATTTGTCCCCTTTTGAAAACGGGATCAATTCTACTGAAATTACTTGAAAAGCGAAAAGACAGATCAGCGGCAATAAAAACTTTTTCATGGCAATCCTCCTCTTAAAATTTAATTTCTGCGCCTCTCCCCAGGGTGGACAGCTTTTATTAAAAGATTGATGTAAAAGCCTTTATGTTACTATATCCCACTGTTTTCCGATTGCAAATGCAGAAACAGACTTCGTCAGGCATCCGATATTGGAGTTCCGAATGAATCCGCCAGGATTTGTAAATTTCACATAATGCCGCACCCCGAAGCGAAGTTGCGGCAGGCAGACTCTTCAGACAGGATTGCCTTCTTCAAGAGCCGGAACCTGGAGAACGCGCACCGGACCAATCAGGCCGGATGGTAGATCGGCCAGACGATCCCGGTTGCCGGGGCCGTTGCTGACCGTGAGACGCAGTTCATGCGTGCCCAGTTTCAGGAATCCCGTCTGCCAGACATACGGCGGCGCGATCCGGACACCGAGACTCCGGCCGTCGAGAAAGGCTTCGCACAGATCCTCGACGCGTCCGGCATCCAGCAGATACGCTCCGTCATCCGGCACGCGGAAGGTGCTGAAATAATCCACACTTCCCGAATACGTGCCGTATCCGTACTCCGACCAGGGAAGCAGTGAATCCGGAGTCTCTTCCCCGGAGAATCCTTCCAGGAACGGAAGAGTCTTGCCCGCGTGACGGAATGCAGCCTTGAAGCAACCATAAAGGCAGGGCATCTCCGTCATGGCACAGTTTTCCCCGGAAACGACAAAGCGGATCTGATTGAGCGTCGGCGTCGAAGCGGTCCGGATAAACGGCGTCAGATCGGCGCAAAGATTGCGGCAGTCGTATTCCGCCGAGGACCGGAAGTCCGTAATTTCCATATCGTTGCAGAAACAGTGCCATATCCCGCGGAAGGTGCTTTCCTCCAGCACAAGGCGGACGGCGGACACTTCTCCGGAATAAAGAAAACTAGATTGAAGTGTCATCGAGCTTCCATCGTGTATTTCGGGAGCTTCCCGTTCCAGAAGCCGGAAATCCGAATGTTCGAGCACAGGATCAGTCATCCTCCAGCAGTTCAACGGCACATGGTTTTCTCCGAAACGGATTTTCCATCCACGGACTTCCGCGATTTCCTCCGTGCCGGCGCGCGGATCCGCAAGAGGTTCTCCCGTAAACAGAGTTCCGCTTTTCGGGGGAATCCAGACGGGGACATCGTTCCATCTCCCGGAAAAAGCACGTTCCGCGCGGTTGAACAGGAAAGCGAATTGCTTTCCGTCCGCTTCGCGTTCCTGCATGAGAATATCCTCACTCCCGTCGCCAACGAGAAGAGGGCCATCGAGATGTTCCAGATAATCCGCACAGCGGAAGCTCTCCGCATTCCCCCAGACGGACAGCGGCGCTTCCGGGGAATTCCCGAGCAGGCGCGGAACACTTCCCGTGATCATCAGTTTTCCACCGAGCGCGGCATAGCGCTCCAGACGTTCCGCTGTGGAGCGTTCCATGTATTCGGTGTCCGGGAGAAGGAAACTGCGGTATTTCTCAATGAAACACCGCGGATCGGCGTCGAACAGCTCGCCGAACGTGATCTCGTCGATGAAATCGAAATCCTTCTGATGGGAAAGGAGGTTCTCGACAAATCGCTGAATGGCGGATTCGAGTTTCGCATTGGAGAGCGGATCCGCATGACAGTAGAAGCTTGCCGACGAGTAGAGAACAGCCGTCGAACAGAGATGCTTCCCGGAGGAGAGCGTTTCGCAGAGACGGCGCGTGCGTTTCAGGAGTTCGGGCATCCAGCGCCATTGCGTATGCTGATAGAAGAGAGAGGGCGGCACCTCGTCCTTCCGCGGGCCGTCGAACGAATAGCTCAGTCCGTGGATGTTGAAATAAGTGATGCCGAGCGTCATCTGGTAATCCAGATGGAAGATGAGATCGCGGAGACAGGTTTCATTTCCGAGAACGGCAAGCGCGTCGCTGCCCGCCTGTTCCTTCCCGAAGAGGTGGGCGGCGGACGAAACGACCTTGAGTCCGGTGTGATAGGCGCATGCGTCGGGCCATGCGATTCCGGCGCCGAGCGGATCCGTGCAGGGGATGTCGAGATAGCGACAGGCGCGAAGTTCATTCGGCCACATGACGCTGGCGCAGCGGGAGAGATATTCCGTTCTGCTGAGATGCCCGATGCTTTTGATATGGTGTTCTCGGCACCATTTCTGCGTCTGTTCCAGATAACTGCGGCAGGTCAGGCTGTGCTGGGTCATGCGGTAGCAGTGGCGGATATAGGGGGAAAGGCCGCTGATGTCAAGTATGAGATGCGGCAGAAGTTCCGTCAGATCGAATCCGTGTTCCGCGGCGAATTCGGAAGGCAACGCATCGGTCCAGGGGAAGTTGCCTGCGACGGATGGTTCATCCATGAAGGAGGCGTCAAAAAGTTCATCGAAAGTCTTCTGTCCGTATCGCCGGAGATATTCTCCGTGTGTCAGATCCAGGAAGAAGCGTGTCATTTCCGGCTTCATCAGATCGGTGTTGTGTCCGCTTTCGCAAGCGCGCCGGATCTGGACGGCGACAATTTTGCAGTCCTCCTGCGACTCCCAGTCGAGCGCGAAACGGCGTTCCCGCCAGACCGCGCGCCAGTGCGGCATTCCGATTTTATTTTCATAAGAATAAGCGCAGTGGCGCAGTCCACGCCATCCCCCCTCCGGTTTCACGGAGCCGCAGTATTCGGTGATATCAAGGATTTTTTCTCCTGACACGGCGAAACAGCGGTAAACGGTTGCGGGAGCATCGAATACGCGATAGACGTTTTCTCCTTTTTTTGCGTCAAACACCGTGAAATCGAGATATTGCGCGGATAGTTCAGGATGATCCCAGACGATGCGGTTTCCGGCGACGGGAGAGGGATAACAGTCCTCGTCCCAGATTGCAAATCTGATTCCGGCATTGCGGCATTCCTCAAGGATGATTTGAATGGCATCCCACCATTTCCTTGAGAAATATGGAGTCAGAAGCCCCTGACGCGCATGACCATAGACACATTCATATCCGGCATTGGCCAGTTCGCGGACCTGTGTGCGCAGTTCCTTTTCCCGGAGATCGTGATTCAGAAAGTATTGACAGGCAAGATGGATCATGATAGGACGAGACCGTTTCCTTCCTTACGTTTTGTTGAAAAAGAATTGAACAGACATTCTCAGATTCAATCCTTTCATTATAGCAGTTTTCTGAAAAAAAACCTTCATAAAAAAAGAAAAAAATAGCATAAAAGTTCAAAAAACGCGATTCCTGATCCGGGATCATGTGTGATTTTTTAAGTTTCCCTCTGCTCTTTTGATCCCGGATATACGGCATACTAATCCCGCGACCAGCGCAGAGCCGTCGGAGCCGTGCCGTCATTGACCCAAATCCGATCGCGTAAGGCATAACTGCCGACATTGCCTGCCGCATGTAAAACATTGACACGATTGGAATGGCGATAGGCAACAGCCAAATTGACAGGGACATTGAAATCCGCATTGGTATACAGGACATTCACCGTGCTGATGGAGCCGCCGCGCATCATTCCGTCAATAACCTCAACTTTATGAGAGGGATTTTTGATCCGGAAGATTTTTTCAAGCCCGACATATCCAAATCCCCCGCAAGTAGCCGGAGATCCATCCAGGTTCAAAGCTCCACAGAGTTGCTGATTCCGAAGATAGGAAAGGTAGATTTTCATATCCCGGTAGGGATTGAATGCATTGGTATCTCCCGCATAGTTATAGTAAACTGGCTGATCAACCACCCCTCCTGCATTGGCTTTACCCTGGCATGCCAGCAGTTTTGCGGAAGCGTTTGTATAGTTTCCTACAATATAAATCCAAGTATTGTTTGTGGAAGCAAGATAATTCCCAAGCAGATAATCATTGTAGTCAGCAGCATAAAAAGCACCGACCGCGGCAAACGCTTTCATATTATTTATGCAGTTGGCTGCATGCGCTCTGCTTCTGGCCTGATTGAGAGCAGGCAGCAGCATTGCGGCAAGAATGGCGATGATCGCAATCACGATGAGGAGCTCGATAAGAGTAAAAATTTTGTGCATCTCTTTTTCCTTTCTATCTGATTCAGGAATCCTTTTCCAATTTTTCAAGTGTTTCTCTGACATTAACGCGAAATCCCCAGCGCCCTTTGCCATAAGGACAGAGTTCAATGGCATTTTTCTTTACTCCTGCTTTATTTTCCGTCATCCATGTTGAATCCGATCTGATCTGGCGTGTTTTCCCATTGGAAAAAGTGAGATCCAATACAGCGAGAAGAGCACACATTCCATCGGTATTGGCGGCTTCCACACGCAGCTGATTTTTCCCTTTTACGAGGAGAGAGGAAATTTCCAGCGGCACAATTGTGTTCCATACGGTATTTACACGGACCTTGCGATGATTGACAAAGACGGTACATACATTGTCGGCTGTCACATAAAGAACGGCTTTTGCTATCTTGTCCTTCAGTATAAAATCTCTGGTTGCGGTAATCTTGGAATCATCGACATTTTCCTCTCCGGGATACCAGATCCAGCGGGCATTTTTCAAAACAGCACCATGACCACGCAACGGGCGGAAAAGGTCATGCTTCTGAGCCTCCATCTGTGGATTCCTGTCAGGAAGCGGAGTCAGTGGTTCAGGCAAATCTGTTGCAGTAGAATAGATTTTTACAGCAAAGGGCGGATATTCTGCAGAAAGTTTACCGTTGCTTACATCCACATTCCGATTTTCGCCAATCAAATGCCATATTCCGTTACGGGGAATATTCTTCACTTCTCCAGAAAAAGGTGCTGCTGAACGATTCAACACAAAAAGATATTCTTTGTTCTGATAAATTTTTCCCATCACCATCAGAGGAGCATCTGCCGTCACCCGCGGAATATTTTTCCCAAAGCGGATTACTCTTCCTGCGCGGGCAATCTCCAGCGTCGAAGGGAAAAGAACTGTATTGTAATATTCTGAATCAAAGTTTCTGTCATTGTAATAAATCAGCATGGACGCACCATGGAGCAAGGCATCAAAATTCATAAAACGGTTTTCCTCTAGCCGCGGCAACCTGCCTCCGGGAACATCCAGCAATTCTTTCCAGGAAAATGCCTGAAGCCAGATGCTTACAGGTTTTTTCCCCGCTGCAAATCCGGAGAGCATTTTCACATATCTGCCGACGGCGGTCAAATTTTTGTCGGCCAGCGAGGAATGGCGAATCTCCGGAACCACCGGATAAAGATCCGTTCCGATACTGTCACTGACGGATGCGTATTTATCAACATATTCTTTTACAACACCGCGGGGGGATTCGGTATATATAATGGGATGATAAGGGTCTTTCTCCTGCAGAATTTGACAGGCAATCCGATAGTTCTGATACGGGATGTCATTTCCCATCGGCTCATCGTAAACATTATATCCGAAAAGTGCCGGATGCGTAAGGATTTCATCGGTAAGCATCTTATCCAATCCTTTTTTCCAGGCTTCGGCAAACTTTTCCGGCGGCAGACGCCAGGCGTTGCCGTTCACGCACCATGTCACACTGATCACACGTTTCATGCCGGTTTTCTGATTTTTATGCAGGGATGTCAGAAGATCGGTATTCAGCTCATGCATAACGCCATTGACACCGTGACGAGCGGCCATATAGGATGCCAGACTCGTATTCACAGCATCATAGTTTTCCCGGAAAAAGATTGGAAAAAACGGCTTCCCGTTGAGATAGAAATTATTATCGGAGCGAATGACGACTTCATTGGGGCGCGGCGGCAGTTTCCGGATAACATGGACGGTTTCATCAAGTTCTTTCCCGGTTTTATCCCGCGGCACGGCAATCAGCTGATAATCGCCCTCCAGAAGATTTTCGGCAGGGATGGAAAATTCGGCGTTGTTTGTTCTGATACCCTGCAGGTGAATTACTTTTCCGGAAGAATTTTTCAGTATCACCGCAATTTCAGCAACCTTGGCATTCCCTTTGACTTCTCCGCGGATCGTTTTGATCGGGTCAGATGAAAAAATTCTTGAGCCGTTGCAGGGAACATTTACAGAGATCTTGACAGACAGTTTGTCTTCCGCTGTAATCTCCTGAATAAAAAATTCATCCAGTATAATTCCTTTTCCGGATTCGCTTCGGCAGTATAAATCACCGTAAACCGTTCCTTCCGGAGCAGGCGGAGTAATGAATTTTATTTTTTTCTGCTGATATTTCCCGCCTGAGGCCAGCTGTTTTTCACCGAAAATGATATTTCCGGGAAATTTCAGCGCAACCTGATATGGCTGCCGGTCAGTATCGGAAGCGCCTTTGACAAAATAACTCAATACATACTCCTGCGAACTCTTGAAACGGATGTTGCTTTGCCCAGCCAGTCCGGGCATATTGCGTCCGCCAACCCGGAGAGCACCGTTGCCAAGATTGTCATTGCTCCTGATAACCGCACTGTTGCTTACCAATTCCCAGCGCTGTGCGCCGCGCTCTATATTCCCGTTATAGAGCATTTCTTTGGCAACAGACTCAGGAAGATCGGCAAGTCCGTGATCGGATAAATTTCCGGAGATTTCCTTCAGTTTCAAATTGCGGATCTGCACGGTCCCCGGGGTCAGAATACGAATCACCAGACGCCCGTGTTCCGCAGAGGCGGGAATTTGAATCTGCACCGATATTTTCTCCCATTTTCCGTTTCCAGACGATGGTCTTCCGCACAAATTCTGATAACGTTTTCCAACAAAACTTTCAAAATAAAAATAATATTTTGTCTGTGCCGGGGCATTTAGCTCACAGGAAAAGAGATAGGAGCTGTTGCTTTTCAGTTTTTTGAAGTGCTGCATAAGCATGGTTTTAGAACCGGCGGGATCGGTCAATGTCGCGCCTCCGCCGGCAAAGAGCATGTCGGAGGTTTTTCCGCGGCATTCCCAGTCTCGCGGTAACCCATCGGCATTTTTTTCTGAAAAATCCGGATTTTTCAGCAGATTGACCGCTTTCTCCACTTCCCCGGCATTCAGTAGAAAACAAGAGAATACGGAAAGGAAAAAAATCCCAAACGAATTTCGCATAATAATTCCTTTCTTGGATTTACCATATATTTGAGAAATATCACTTGCTTATTACTATTATAGCTGTTCTGCCGAAGAATACCTTAAAAAAACTTATAAAAAACAGCATAAAAATTTCAAAATTTTCATTTTCAGGTTTGGAAGAACAGATCTGGCGGTTATATTATTTCCCATTATGGACGTCAAAAGCTTTGCACACCTTTTCCGGAATACCGCCGATTTTCCGCTGCGCGTATCGCTTCAGGAGAATCAGCCATCCACAAAACCGCATCAGCATGAATGCGTGGAACTGGTCTGCGTCTATGACGGGGAGGGAACACATCTGGCGCAAAACGGGCGAACCGCCCTGCGGAGCGGAGATGTCTTCGTCATTCCGCGCGGATTCTTCCATGCGTATCAGGTCGAAAAGAAACTGTCGCTCTTCAACGTGCTCTTTCTGCCGGAACGCTTGCCCATGCCGCAGCTGGATCTCTGCCAGATGACCGGCTTTCAGGAGCTTTTCATGCCGCCCGACGGGGAAACCGCTTATCCGTTTTTCCACCTCGACAGGGAACAGCTCGATGAAATCCTGCCGCTGCTGCGGGAACTGCTCCGGGAGAGCCGGAACGCGGATCCGCCCTCCCGCACCTGCCGCCTCGGCTTCCTGATGGTGCTCCTCTGCAAACTGACACGCTTCTACTGCGCCTCCCGGAAAAAAGACGAAATCATTCCGGACGGAATCAATAACGTGATCGAATACATGAACAAACATTTCCGCGAGGAAATTTCCGTGGAGTCGCTCCCGAAAATGAGCCGCATGTCACGCAGCAGCTTTCTCCGCGCGTTCAGAAAAGTCACGGGCTCGACGCCGCTCCAGTATCAGCTGCATCTCAGGATCAATTACGCCTGCCGCGAACTTCAGGATACCGGCGATCCCGTGACAGACATCGCCTACCGGACAGGATTTACGGACAGCAATTATTTCACGCGGGCATTTCACAAAATTGTCGGCATGACGCCGCGGGAATTCCGCAGCCGCTTATAAAAATTCCCGCACCTGCCGGCGTCACGGGATACGCATGCAGAAGAAATCCTGATCTCCCGGAACGGACGGATCGGGAAGACAGGAAAAACGCCCGCACAGCGGAACAGGGAAGCGGAAAGCCGTATGGAATCACAGGGCCCCATCCGGATGCACTCCAGAAACTTTCATGTTTGCTCCTGTCCGGTTTGAAATAACGCGGAAAGGGTGCTACGTTACCATGCACCGGTATGCCGGATTCCCCGCATCCCGGCGGCAGCACGTTTCCGGTATTTCCGCAGGAAACCGGGAGACCGTCCGCCGGAAGAGGATTCCCGTTCCGTCCGCATTCAGGTTCCGGATGGAATCGCCACTTCGGCAGACAGGGGAGACTTGCATCTTGGCGGACACCGTGATAAAGAAAGAATGATGAAAACGGATATCTCCACAGCCACCCGAAGGAACTGGCGGCGTCTGCGGATCGACGGCAGAAAACGCCTGACGAAACGCGCGAACAAAAGCCGTTCCAGAAGAAGAATTCTGCCGGCGGAATATCTTTCCGATCCGCGACATGCCGCCTTTCTCCAGGAGGTCGCGCAGCGGATGAGGAAGCACAAGTCCTCTCTCCGCCGCGTGATTCTTGCCTGCGCGGAAAGACTTCTCGCAGCCAGGAACATCCTGGAGAAAACCCATGTCCGGGAGGTTCTGAAGGATTTCGCCGCGGAACCGGAGCCGTTCGTTTCCGAACTGAACCTCCCGGAAAACGAATGGGATCTGCTCGGGCTGCTTTATCAGAGCATGCTCCCGGAAGGAAGAAAAAACGCGAACGGGACCTATTACACCCCGGAAAACATTGCAAAAAGCATGACGGAGGCGTTCGATTTCTCGCACGGAGAAACCTTTCTGGACCCATGCTGCGGGAGCGGATCATTTCTCCTCGCCCTCCCCTGCCCCGATCCGGAACGGATTTACGGATTCGAAAAGGATCCCGTTGCCGTATTCATCGCAAAAATCAATCTTCTGCTCAAATATCCGGAGATCGAGTTCACACCGCATATTCTCCGTATGAATTATCTTGCCAGTCCGCACACTGCAGGCGCGCGCCGCGAAATGCGGCGGAGACTCTTTGACTACATCGCAACAAATCCTCCATGGGGGGCGCTGCCGTCCGGATTCCGGAATTCCGGAGTAATTTCCTCGAATGAATCCTTCTCCCGCTTTTTCGTCAAGGCATGGACGCAGCTGAAGGAAAACGGCACGATCCGTTTTCTCTTTCCGGAATCGCTTCTGAATGTCAAAAACCATCGGGAGATCCGGTCGTTTCTGCTGAATGAAACCGATCTGCGGCAGATCACGCTTTATGAGGAGGGTTTTTCCGGAGTCAGCACAAAATTCGTCGATGTGCTCTGCAGGAAAAATGCTCCGCAAGGGGAAATTTCTTTCCGCGATTCCTCCGGACTTCATAAAATTCCCGCGGGCAGTTTCCGCCTGACAGACAACTTCTCCTTTCTCTCGCACGACGATCTGGCGATTCTCCGCAGAATGAAGGAAATGGGCAGATATGATCTTGCAGGCAGCGTCTGGGCGCTCGGCATCGTGACAGGCGACAATCACAACAAGCTCAAAAAGCTGCCGGAACCCGGCTTCGAGCCGATCTATACAGGCAAGGAGATCCGCCGTTATCTCCTTCTCCCCCCGAACAATTATCTTCTGTTCGACCGCGCCGGCCTCCAGCAGATCGCTCCGGAGGGATTTTACCGGGCAGAGGAAAAACTGGTCTACAAATTCATCTCCAGCAGACCGGTTTTCGCCTATGACAATACAAAAAGTCTGTTTCTGAACAGCGCGAACATCCTGATTCCCGCCGTTCCGGGCATGAGCATCAAAACCGTCCTGGCGTTCCTGAATTCGAAGCTTTTCGAATTTTTCTACACACGCATCTTCGGAGAGGTGAAAATGCTCAAAGGCAACCTTGCGAGACTGCCCTTTCCTGCAATCACTCCCGAACAGGACCGCCGTTTCGAGTCGCTGGTGAAGCGGATCCTCTCCGGCGATACGGAAGAGGACGAAATCCTTCAAAATGAAATTTTCCAGCTCTACGCCCTCTCTCCTGAAGAGATCGCCTACATCCGGGAAAACACAGGGGAAAAGAGGACGGAACCCGTCGAGCGAACCTGACAACAGATTATTTTTTCAGTTCCTTCTGGACCTCTGACGGCAGATAGAGCCAGTTTTTGGCATCGGTGCGCCCGTCTCGTCCGTGGAAGTTGTCGTAATCGCCCATCACAGGCATGAAGAAATTCTGCACCTTCAGCGTCTTTTCGTCCATCGGGAGGCCGTTTGCCAGCGTGTTCCAGTCGTAGCTGCCGTTTTCCCTGCGCTTTTCCATCGGATCGGAAGGACAGAAGAAGACGTCGCGATTGTTTGACAGCTGTGCGGAGAGCACCTGCATGACCGGCGGCCCTGCTTCGGGCGCCTGCGAACCGGCACAGACCGGCAGGCGGTAGGAGGAGGCCGCGCCGTAAAGTTCCAGCGCCGTCCCGATCTGTTTGAGGTTGTTGATGCACGCGGTGCGTTTCGCCGACGCGCGGACATGGCTCATGACCGGCAGAAGAATGCCGGCGAGAACGGCGATGATCCCGATCGTAATCAGGAGTTCGAGCAGGGTAAAGACTTTCTTGCGTCTCATCTTACGCTTTCCAGCATGGTTTTCCAGGTTTTGATGGTCGGGCCGAGCAGTTCCCGGTCCGCGGGCGAAAGAACGTTTGTCGCGGTATTGACCGCCTGATTGAACTGGGCACGTCCTTCGGGCGTATTCATCAGGATACCGACCGCACGGCGCTGTTTCTCGCGCGGCAGGGTCCGGAAATAGGCGAACGTCCGTTCGGCGTCCTGCTGAAGAAGGCGGGCGCGTTCAGCCTTCTGATCCGCCGGCAGTGCCGCGAAATCACGCAAAGTTCCGTCCATTGCACCGGCGAGCGCCTCTACCATGAGCGTATGACGTCGGTCTTTCGGGAGTCCGCGGACGGTGCTGAAACTTTTCCGCAGGGAGTTCAGACGCCACAGCGTCGGTTCGGTCGGATCGAAAGCCTGGCGGAAATCACGCCTGACCTGATCCTCCGGAGAAAGCGGCGCTTCCGGAGGAGACGGTCGAAAAAGAAAATATCCGCCCGCCGCGCAGAACAGCAGGGCAGGCGGCAGAAGGATCAGAAGGAGTTTCTTTTTTTTCGTCGTCATGATTTTGCCTCACTTGCATTTGCGGAACAGTGCGGCCGTTTCCGGAAGAGGGATTATACACCCCCCTCGCGGATTATGCAAACGGATTCCCTGAAAAACCTCTTTTTTTCCTGAAAGGGAATCGTTCCGGATCAGCAGAAAAAACTTCTTGGCGCTTTTTTCCATTCCGGGACTTGCAAGAAAGTCGAATTCATGGTATCTTTTATTTCATTATTTTTTCAAGGATCAACACAATACGGAGGTTGTTTTATGAAGAAGGTTCTGATCCCGACGAAGCTGGACAAGGTTGTCGCAAAAATTCTCACCGACGCCGGATTCGAGGTTGTCCAGGTCCCCGACAAGCCGATTCTCGATCTTGCAAAGGAGAATTCCGACGCGCAGGTCGTCATTGTGAGAAGCGAGAAGGTCACGCCGGAAGTGATGGATCAGCTTCCGGAGCTCAAGCTGGTGGTCCGCGCCGGAGCCGGCTACGACAACATCGACACAAAATATGCGCGGCGCCGCAATGTCGACGTGATGAACACCCCCGGAGCGAACTCCAACGCCGTCGCCGAAGAGGTCATCGCGCTGGCGCTCGCCGCCTACCGCAAACTGGTCCCCGCCGACGAGTCCACCCGCGCCGGAAAGTGGGAGAAATCCAAATTCATGGGCCATGAGATCACCGGCAAGACCCTCGGCATTCTGGGCATGGGCAACATCGGAAGACTTCTTGCCAAACGCGTTTCCGGATTCGACATGACCGTTCTCGCGTTCGACCCCGTCCTCTCCGCGGACATGGCGAAATCGCTCGGCGTCAAGCTCTGCTCCGTCGAGGAGATCTTCGCACAGGCGGACATCGTCAGCCTCCACATACCGGAAAACGACGCCACGCGCGGCATGATCAATGCAAAACTCCTCTCCCTGATGAAGAAGGGCGCGATGCTGATCAACTGCGCCCGCGCCGGAATCGTCGACGAGGAGGCGATCCGCGCCGCCAAGGGCGAAAAGGAGCTTGTCTACTGCAATGACGTCTACAAGAAGGATGCCGAAGGACCCAAGAGCGTCACGGACATCGCCGACATTATGCTGCCCCACCTCGGCGCGAGCACGAAGGAGGCCAACTTCCTGGCCGCCAAACGCGCCGCCGACCAGACCGTCGCCTATTTCGCCGACGGCGTGACGACCTGCGTCGTCAACAAGGGCGTTCCGGACGGCATGGATGAAAAATACCAGACGCTGGCATCCCTGCTTGCCGGCGTCTCCGCCGCCTACCTCGGCGCGGACGCCCAGATTGCACGCATCGAAACAAGCTTCTACGGTGCGCTTCACCCGTTCGGGAAGTGGATGCTCGCCCCGATCACCGCGGGAATCTGCAGAAACTTCGACCCCTATCTCGGCGCGAAGGATGCGCTCGACTACCTCAAGTCGCGCGGCATTGAGATGATCGACCGCGCCGTCGACGATGCGAAACACTACGGAGAATCCATCACGATCGACCTCATCACGAACAGAGACACCGTCTCCGTGCGCGGCACGATCGCGGAAAACCATATGATGCTTTCGAGAATCAACAATTACGACAAGCTCTACCTGGAACTCAGCGGAAACAATCTGTTTGTCGAATACAAGGACGCCACCGGCATCATCGGAAAGATCGCCAGCATCCTCGGAGCCAATTCGATCAACATCATCGACATCCGCGCGCCGCAGGATCTTGAGCGCAGCAGCTCGCTGGCCGTCATAAAGACCAACGTGCCCGTCCCCGCCGATCTGATCGCGAAGATCAAAGAGGAAGTCAAGGCGGAAAAGGCCTTCTCCTTTTCATGCTGAAACACGCGCATGATGTGAAATCCGACGCGGACACTCCTTCCGGGGTGTCCGCGTTTCTGGCGTTCGGGGGAAATCTCGGCGACCGGGAAGCGGTTTTCCGCAAGGCGCTCATCTCCCTGCGCGGAAACGGTTTTGCCGTCGACGCCGCCTCGGGACTCTATGAGAGCGCGCCCGTCGGATGCGAGGATGGAGCGCAGCCCTTTTACAATGCCGTCGTGCGCGGACGCTGGAGCGGCACACCCGAATCGCTTCTGGCGCTCTGTCAGGAGATTGAAATCGCTTCCGGACGCCCGGCGGATCATCCGCACTGGCACTCCCGGACACTGGATCTGGATCTGATTCTTTTCGGGGAGAGAATTCTCCATACGGATTCGCTCATTCTCCCGCACCCCCGGGCGCACACACGGCTCTTTGTCCTGCTTCCGCTCGTCGAAATCGCTCCCGACGCTCTCTTTCCGACGTTGCATCTGAAGGCATCCGAACTCCTCGCCGCGCTGAAGGGGACAGCGGAAAAAATGCCGCACTGGATCAAGCCGTTTCCGCTGTAACAAGCCCCCTTCCCTGTTCCGAAACTCTTTTTTCTGGTATTTCCGCATATGTTTTCCGGGAATTCCGCTTGCAATCCTCTTTTCCGGAAAATACATTTTCCCCAAAAACCAAAGAGGAGTTTTCCCTTATGAGCATTCTGCACGATTTTCCCGGTTTTCTGCATGGAGCGGACTACAACCCGGATCAATGGCTCGGCACGCCGGAAGTCATCGACGAAGACTTCCGTCTGATGGACAAGGCGCACTGCAATACTTTCTCCATCGGCATTTTCTCCTGGTCTCAATATGAGAAAGAGGAAGGGAATTTCGATTTCACCTGGCTTGACGACATCATGGAGCGCTGCCGCACTCACGGCAAAAAAGTCTTTCTCGCCACGCCGTCTGCGGCGCGCCCCGCTTGGCTGGGGAACAGATATCCGGAGACAAACCGGGTCGACGAAACGGGATGCCGCCTCTCATGGGGCAGTCGCGCAAACCACTGCTGGAGCTCACCCGTGATACGGGAGAAACTTGCTCTCATCATCAGCAAACTGGCGGAGCGCTATGCAAAGCATCCCTCGCTGGCAGGCTGGCACATCAGCAACGAATATCACGGCGCATGCCGCTGCCCGCTCTGCAAAAAAGAATTCGTCGATTTCCTGAAAAAGCGTTACGGATCGCTGGATCGTCTGAACGAGTGCTACTGGTCCGCTTTCTGGGGGCATCGCTATTCCGCCTGGGAACAGGTGGATCCGGACGACCGGACCATCGACCTTGCACAACTGGACTTTCTGCGCTTCAACACGCAGCAGGTTCTCGACTTCATGCGTTTCGAGATCGAAGCGCTGCGCGACTATTCCGACGCGCCCGTGACCACCAATATGATGGGGGTCTTCGAGGGCCTTGACTACTGGCGGATCGCCGAGGCGTGCGATTTCATCGCCGACGACTGCTATCCCACCTGGTACAAGGGCGAAACGGAAGCAATGGCTGCCCGTTACGCGATGTATCACGACATGCATTATTCGATGAAAAACAAACCGTTCCTGATGATGGAATCCTGTCCCGGCATCCCGAACTACAAGCCATACTGCAAGATCCGCCGTCCGGGAGAGTTTGAACGCGAAATGCTCCTTGCGCTCGGGCACGGCGCGGACGGAACGATGTATTTCCAGTGGAGAAAAGGACGCGGAAACTGCGAGAAGATCCACGGCGCGGTTGTCGGTCACGACGGCACGGACCGGACGCTGGCGTTTCAGCGTGTCGCCGACTACGGAGCAAAACTTGAACGCATCCGCGAAGCCGCCGGCTCCGCCATCCGTACCGAAACCGCACTCATCTACGACTGGGAATCCGCCTGGGCACTTCACAATACGAAAGGCTTCGGGGAATATTTCGGAGATTTCTCCAGACAGCGCCTCATCGAAACGGTATGTGCTCATTATCAGGCGGTCTGGACGCACAATGTGCCGCTTTCCGTCATTGAGAGCTCCTGTGATTTCTCCTCTTACAAAATTCTGATTGCGCCGATGCTTTTCATGATGAAGCCCGGCGTCATGGAGCACCTGATCCGCTTTGTCGAGGAGGGCGGAACCCTCGTCATGACTTACCTCTCCGCCTGTGTGGACGAGCACAATCTCTGTTTTGCCTCCGGGAATCCCGGCGGAAAAATGCTGCGGGAGCTCTTCGGAATCTGGAGCGAGGACATCGACATCTTCGAACCGGAAACGAAACAGACTCTGCGCCTGACCGGAGAAGCGCTCGACGGGAAGACGCAGTTCGACGTTCTCCGCCGCTGCGAATATCTCCATGCCGAAGGCGCACGCGTGCTCGGCGTCTACGGGGAGGAGTTCTATGCGGGAACCCCGGCGCTCACCGTAAATCAGCGAGGGAAAGGCAGAGCGTATTACATCGGCGCGGACACCGGACTTGATTTTCTCGAGGCGTTTTACGGCAATCTTCTCAAGGAGAACGGCATGGAAGGCGTCCTCCCGGAACTGCCGCGCCATGTGAAGGCAACGCGGCGCGAGAAGGAGGGGAAGCGCTATTATTTCGTGCAGAACATGTCCGATGAACCGCAGAGCGTCCGTCTGCCGCGCCCGATGCGCGACATCTGGAACGGCACGCCTTCCGGTGCGGAGCTTCTTCTTCCCCCGTGCGGAAGCGCCGTTCTGCTCGACAGCTGAGGAACAGCGGGAAAATCCGTATTTTTTCTCCTTGAAAAGATGCTCCGGAAGGGTATATTCCCCATTCCATACAAGGAAACACAGGGGAGTTGTCAGGCATGATCCGGAAACTGATCCATTTTTCCGATACGCACGAGGCCGCCGCACTGGAAGACTGGCGCGCCTTTTTCGACAAGCGGATCGTCGGCTTTCTCAACAGCCGCGTGATCCGCAAGACGCGCTATGACCGTTCGCGGATTGCTCCCGCAGTAGCAATGATGCTCGCGGAAAAGCCCGACGCGATCTTCTTCACCGGCGACGCGGTCAGCTGCGGACAGCCGGGGGAATTCGCGCGCGCCCTCCCCTTTTTCGAGCCGATCCTGAACAGCGAGATCCCCTTTTTCTATACGCCGGGCAATCACGACGCCTACGTGAAGGATCCCGTCTGCGCCGAAGCGTTCCGGAACTTCACGCGGACGATGACGCGCGGACAGGCGGCCCCGGAGGATTATCCCTTTGCCGTGGATCTGGAAGGGTTCCGGGTCCTTCTCCTGAACTGCGCGCGCCCGACGGCACTGGTCTCCTCCTGCGGCTTTCTGCCGGAAAAGGCGAAAGCCTTTCTGAAAAAGGAGGCGGAACGATTCAAGACGAAACCAGTGATCTGCGCGGGGCATTTCCCGATTCTGGAACGGATGCCGGTCCGGCGCTTCCGCCACCGTCTCTACGGGGCGCGTGTCGCTTCGGAGATGATCCTCGACGGCGTGATCGACCTTTCGCTCTGCGGGCATGTGCACAAACCATACGAGGTGCTGGACAGCACGGGGCGCGGGGAGATTTCCGCCGGCTCCCTGACGAAATACGGCTTCTACTCGCGCATTCTCTACGATACGGAAAGCGGCATCTTCACGCTGGAGCGCGTCCCGGTCGGGAAAGAGTGAAGAAGGTTACTTTCGGCTTTTTTTCCCGTTTCCGACTGGCGGGAAGAGTGTTCCGGGTGTAGATTAAGGCGTGAATGCCCGTTACAGAATAAGGAACTCGATGATGAATGAAAAACTCAAGACCCTTCTGCGTGAAAAGACCGTGATTTTCGACGGCGCGATCGGAACCGAAATCTATAAGAAGAATTTCTTTGTCAACACCTCCTACGAAAGTCTCTGCCTGAGCAATGCGCAGGTGGTCCGGGAGATTCACCAGTCCTACCGGGACGCCGGTGCGGAGGTTCTGACAACCAACTCGTTCGGCGCGAATTTCAACACCCTGAACAAGTTCCTGCTCGGCGACAAGGTCGCGGAGATCAACCGCGCGGCGGTCCGGATCGCAAAGGAGGTCGCGGGCGGAGAGCTTCTCGTGGCGGCGTCGGTCGGACCGGTCGGCGAGATTCCCGGCGGCAGCGCATGGAGCGTCGAACGGATCGCCGCAATCCTGACGGAGCAGATCGCCGCGCTCGCAATGGAGGAGCCCGACTTCATTCTGTTTGAATCCCTCGGCGGCGCACGCGATCTTCAGGCGGCGCTGCTGGCGATGGAAATCTGCCCGGATCTCCCGTTTGTGACAAGCTTTGCGCTCAACCGCGACGCGGAATCCCGGACCGGCGACTCCCCCGCGCGGCTCCTGACGATCCTCGATGAAAGTGAACGCAAACCGGAGGCCTTCGGGCTCAACTGCGGCATCGGCCCGGAAGGAATGCTCAACGCGCTGGAGATCCTGATGCCGCTCTGCCGTCTTCCGGTCATCGCCCAGCCGAACGCGGGCTGTCCGAAAAGCGTCGACAACCGCATGATTTACATGTGCAGTCCGGAATATTTCACGACCTACGCGATGCGTTTCGCGGCGCTCGGCGTCCACGGCGTCGGCGGCTGCTGCGGAACGGGTCCGGAACACATCCGCGACATGGCGCGCAGCATCAATCCGCTGAACAAGGCTTCGCGCAACACGGGGCGCCTCATCGTCACGGAAGGGGCGCTCCCGGAAAAGACACCCGTCCCGATGAAGGAGAAATCCCGTTTCGGCGCGAAGCTCGCCGCCCGGGAATGGGTGACCAATGTCGAAATCGTTCCGCCGCAGGGTTACCTGCTTGAAAAGACGATCGAAAAGGCACGCATCTGCAAAGAGGCCGGATTCGACGCGGTCAACATTCCAGACGGCCCGCGGGCAAGTGCGCGCGTCTCCCCGCTCGTGACGGCGTTCCGCATCCAGTCCGAAGCCGGAATCGAAGCGATTCTCCACTTCTGCTGCCGCGACCGGAACCTGATCGGCATGCAGGCGGATCTGCTCGGCTGCGCGGCAATGGGCATTCACAACATTCTCTTCATCACCGGCGATCCGCCGAAGCTCGGGGACTACCCGTTCGCTTCCGGCGTGTTCGACATGGATTCGATCGGCATGGCGCGCATCCAGAGTCGCCTGAACCGGGGAATCGACCTCGGCGGCAAGGCGATCGACACGGTCACAGGCGCCCTGATCGGCGTCGGCGCGGACCCCAATGCCATCGATATGAAGCGGGAGATCCGCCGGACACGTGAAAAGATCGAGGCCGGCGCGGAGTTCCTCATCACCCAGCCGGTGTTCGACACGGAGCCGCTTCTCCGCTTCATCGAGGCGGTGCCGGGACTCTCCGACCTGCCCGTGATCGCCGGCATCTGGCCGCTGGCAAGCTGCCGCAACGCGGAATTCATGCGCAACGAGGTGCCGGGCGTGATCGTGCCGGATTCGATCATGGAGCGCATGGCGAAGGGAAAAACGAAGGAGGAACAGCGCGAGGAGGGTATCCGCATCGCACGCGAAGCCGTTGCCTCGATCCGCAGCAAAGTCGCGGGGGTTCAGGTCAGCGCGCCTTTCGGAAACGTGCAGACCGCGATCGCCGTCATCCGCGAGGAGGAATGAACGCCCCCGGTGCAGAGCACACGGAGCGGGGATTTCGCCTCCGGCGACCAGCTTGCGCAGCTGGACCGCGGCAGGACTGACAGGAAAGCACGAAGCATTTTTTGCGATGCGGAGCATCGCATGATTAACCTTTTTTTTCAATAACGCAGCGCGTTTTTTGCGGACAGGAGTTGATTTTCCCGCGCGTCGGTGTATATTATGCACCTCATGAAATTGAACTCATAAAAGAATGGAGCAAACATGTATTCCGCAGCAGATCTGAAAAAAGGACTGAAAATCGAAATCGAAGGCATTCCGTATGCGATCACCGAGTTTGAATTCTGCAAGCCGGGCAAAGGCACCGCGCTTTACCGCTGCAAACTCAAAAACCTGATCAACGGCAGCACGATGGACCGCACCTTCCGCCCGGTCGACAAGGTCGATACGCCCAATCTCGAAGAAAAGGAGATGTTCTACTCCTATCACGACGGAAGCAACTACATCTTCAGCGATGCCGAAACCTATGAGGAAATTCAGGTTTCCGCCGAACAGCTCGGCGACAAGGTCTACTTCCTGATCGACAACATGACCTGCAATGTGCTCTTCTTCAACGGCAAGCCGATCGACATCACGCTCCCGACGTTCATCACGCGCGTTGTCGCGGAAACGGAACCGGGCGCGCGCGGCGACACCGCCTCCACAAACGTGCAGAAGCCCGCGAAACTCGACAACGGCTATGAACTGATGGTCCCGCTCTTCATCAATCAGGGCGACACGATCAAGGTCGACACCCGGACCGGACTCTATGCCGAACGCGTCAGCAAAGGCTGAGAGAACCGGAGCCGAATCGCTCCGGGCGCTCGGAAAGGTTCTGGCGCTCCGTTCCGGAATCGCCTCCTCTCTCCGGCGCGCCTTTGAGGCGGCCGCTTTCATCGAGACCGAAACTCCGGTGGGGATCATCGCCCCCGCGCCGGAGGAGTACATCGAAGCTCCGAAAGCGGCCTCTTTCTTTCTGCGCACCTCGCCGGAACTCCAGATGAAGCGTCTGCTCGCGGCGGGCATGGAGCGCATCTATCAGCTCGGCCCCTGTTTCCGCGCAGGGGAAAACGGGCGCAGGCACCGCCAGGAGTTCACGATGCTCGAATACTACATGGTTCACGCGGACTATCTGGAACTCCTGACCTTCACGAAATCGTTTCTTGCATCCATCTGCGCCGACCTTCACGGCTCGCACCGCTTCCGTTTCGCCGGAGAGACAATCGACATCGACAAACTGGAGATCATTCCCGTCCGGGAGGCGTTCCGGAAGTTCGCCTCCGAGGACGCGGACCGCTGTGCGGAGGAGGAGTCGCGTTTCGAACTCGTTCTGGTGGACCGGGTGGAGCCCGCGCTGCCGAAGGACCGTCCCTGCGTTCTCATCGACTATCCGGTGCGCTTCGGCGCCTTCGCGCGCCCGAAACCCTCCGACCCGACGCTCGTCGAACGCTGGGAGCTCTACATGGGCGGCATCGAACTTGCCAACGCATACGGGGAACTGATCGACCCCGCCATTCAGCGCGAACGGTTCCGCCGTTTCGCGGAGACGCGGAAAAAAATGAACCTCGCCGAATATCCGGAAGCGACGGCGTTCCTGGAGGCGATTGACGCGGGCATTCCGCCCTGTGCCGGGGCGGCGCTCGGATTCGACCGTCTTGTGATGCTTCTCACGGATCATGCGGACATTGCGGAAGTCGCCTTCCCGCTCGACTCCTGAACCGATCTCAAAAACGCAAAAAGCCCGGCCGGATTTTCTCCGGACGGGCTTTTATATGCAATGAATTACCGCGATGCAGGCATGCGCGGTATCGGAGATTTCGCCTGCGGCGACCAGCTTGCGCAGCTGGACCGCGGCAGGACTGACACTCCTGCACGAAGCATTTTTGCGATGCAGAGCATCGCTGTATGGAACTGATTTTTTTGAATCGAAGTCCGGAATCAGAACGAGGAACCGAATCCCTCGGCATTTCCCGCGACGGAAGCTTTCTTCTTCTGGTAACGTGAGGTTGCGATCAGCTTCTCCAGACGGGCGGCATATTCGGCAGAGTTGATCGGTACCGTAACAGTCTCCTCCTTCCAGCCGGAGAGCAGCATCGCATTGCCCAGCTCCAGCGCGTTGATCCCCTCCTCCATCGGAGCGAGCAGAGGTGTTCCGTGCAGAATCGCGTTCGCCACGTTGTCAACGATCAGCTTGTGAGGGGTCGGGCTGCCGGGCGCAACGGGAATTTCACATGTCCAGATATCGGGCACGCCGAAACGCTTGTCGGTTGTTTTGCTGAACACGCTTGTTTCGACCTCATTGCGCTTGAATTCGAGTTTTCCGCCCTCGTAGACAAGCCGTCCGCGCTCCGCCATGATCTCCAGGCGGTTGGTTCCGGGGATTTCGCCGGTGGACGCGATGAAGTTGCCGGTCTTTCCATCCGGATATTCCAGATAGGCGTTGACCTCGTCCTCGACCTCGATATCATGGTATTTGCCGAATTTCGCCGTGGCGCGGACCTTGCAGGGCATCCCGAAGAACCACTGCATCAGGTCGAGCTGGTGGGGACACTGGTTGAGCAGGACGCCGCCGCCCTCGCCGCGCCAGCTCGCGCGCCAGTCGCCGGAGTCGTAATAACACTGGGAACGGAACCAGTCGGTGATGATCCAGTTCACACGCGTGATCTTCCCGAGTTCGCCGGAGTCGATCATCTGCTTGATTTTCTTATGCGCCGGAATCGTGCGCTGGTTGAACATCGCGGATTTCTTGAGTTCCGGATATTTTTTCGCCTCGGCGATCATGCGTTCGGCCTCCGCCTTGTGCACGGCGATCGGCTTTTCCACGATGATGTGTTTGCCCTGCTGCATCGCAAGAATCGCAAGATCGGGATGGGAGTAGTGCGGAACGGAGATCACAACCGCATCAATGTCGGCCTCCTTCAGGAATTTCTCCGGATCGGTGAAAAGTTTGAGTTTGGCGCGGATCCCCTCGTCGATACGTTTGAACGCCTCCGGGTCAATGTCGCAGACCGCCGTCAGTTCGCAGTTGTTCAAACTGCTGATGTTCACGACATGCGTGCTTCCCATGTTGCCGATGCCGATGATGCCGAATTTCACCTTTTCCATGACTGAAACTCCTTTTTTTCTTTCATGCCGGATGGATCCGCATTTACAATACATCCGCCCCTGTAAAAAGCAAAATGCAATGGTGCGCTTTTTCCGCAAAAAGTTATATGCTTTTCACATGAGAGGAGGAAGAAAAAAGATTTTTATTACAGAATAGAGCATTCCATCCCGCAAGATACTTGTCATCTTGTATTATTTCAAAGAACCGAATTCCCGCATTGCCGAAAGAGGCAGCTGGAATCAGAGCTCGAACACCTTGCCCGGATTGAGAATGTTTTTCGGGTCGAACGCCTGTTTGATCCCGCGCATCAGCTCAATCTGTTCCGGTGCGAGCGACCGTGCCAGATACGGCTTCTTCGCGAAGCCGATCCCATGCTCGCCGGAGACCTGCCCGCCAAGTTCGTGCGCACGGTCGTAAAGATCGTCGAACACAGCCGACAGCGTCTTTTTCCAGTCGGCTTCCCCGAGAGCGTCGCGCAGGATGTAGATGTGGAGATTCCCGTCTCCCGCATGACCGAACGAACGGATGCGCACGCCGTGCTTTTTCTGGAGAGAAGAAGCGAAGGTGATGAACTCCGCCACATGAATGCGCGGAACGACGACATCGCACTCGTCCATCTCCGTCGTGGAGGCCTTGATCGCCTCGAGAAACGCGCCGCGCGCCGCCCAGAGCGACTCGTTGCGTTCGTCGGTGTCGGAGAGGTAGACGTCGAGCGCGCCGAGCTCCAGACAGCGCGACGCCACCGCGTGGAAGGCGAGATCCACCTCCTCGGGGCTCATGCCGTCGAAGGTCAGGAGCAGATACGCGTCCGCGCTGTTGTCCGGGAACTTCCGGTTGAGGAACTCCTCGGCGGAGAGGATCACCTCCCGCTCCATGAACTCGACGGCGGTCGGGACGGAGCTTGTCTTGATGACCTCCGGAACCGCCGAGATCGCGGAATTCAGATCGGGAAACGGGACAAGAAGACTGATCTTGTGCTTCGGCAGCGGGAGCAGGCGCAGAATGATCTTCGTAATCACGCCGAGCGTCCCTTCGGAGCCGACGAAGAGATCCTTGAGATCGTAGCCGGAACTGTTCTTGACGATCTTTCCGCCGAGTTCCATCACGCGCCCGTCGGGAAGCACCACCTCAAGCCCGCGCACATAGTCGCGCGTGATCCCGTATTTCACCGCGCGCATGCCGCCCGCGTTCGTGTTGACGTTGCCGCCGATCGTCGCCGTTTTCTCGCCCGGGTCCGGCGGGTAGAAGAGATTGTGCGCCTCCACATATTTTCCGATCTCCATCAGAAGAACACCCGGCTCGAGCGTCAGTGTCATGTTGACCTCGTCCAGTTCCAGGAAACGGTTCATCGCGCAGAAGTCGAGCAGGATTCCGCCGCAGAGCGCTACGGAGGCGCCGACAAGTCCGGTCCCCTGCCCGCGCGGCGTCACGGGAATATTGTTCTCATACGCGTAGCGCATGATCCGGGAGACCTCGTCCGTCGAAAGCACCTTCACCAGCGCCTCGGGTTCGCGCCGGATGCCGCCGAGTTCGTCATGCCAGTAGTCCTCGCCGATTTCGCCGCGGACGCTCACGCGGTCCGGACAGACGGAACGGAGAAAGTCGAAGTCTTCCTGATCCATTTTCTTATATTTCCTGTCCATTTGTCACGCACCCTTTCCCTTTGCCGCCTTGATTCTGCTGATGAGTTCGGGCACAATCCTGTAAACGTCCCCGACGATCCCGATGTGCGCGATATTGAATATCGGCGCGTTCGGATCGGTATTGATCGCCACAATGCACTCGCTGCCGTTCATCCCGGCGGCGAACTGCACCGCGCCCGAGACTGCGCAGGTCAGGATGAGTTTCGGCTTGACCGTGCGCCCGCTGAGCCCGATCTGGCGCTTTGCGTCGATCCATCCGGCTTCGACCATCGCACGCGTCGAACCGAGCTGGCCGCCGAGGAGTTCCGCGAGCTCCTCCAGCATGGCGATGTCCTCGGGTTTCTTGAGGCCGCGCCCGGCGACCACGATCACATCGGCATCCTCGATTCCGCGCTCGCTCTGCTTGCGGCGCATCGAGAGGAATTCGATCCCGGAAGCCAGACGCCGCGCGTCCAGTTTTCCCGAAATGAATTTCGCATGAGGAGCGCTCTTTTCCGGCATGGCGAAAATTTTATAGCGCACCGTGGCGAACTGCGGACGGTGGCGCGGCGTCCGGATATGCGCCATGATGTTGCCGCCGTAGGCGGGACGGATCTGATCGAGATCCGTATTTTTCTGAATGTCCAGAACCGTGCAGTCCGCCGTCAGGCCGGAGCGGAAGCGCGCCGCCGCGCGCGGAGCAAGCGAACGCCCGACCGAAGTGCCGCCGACCAGCACGACGGAGGGTTTCACATACGAAATAAACTCCTCCAGCGCGGCACAGTACGGCTCGATCCGGAAATGCGCAAGCTCCTCCTGATCGTAGAGATAAATTTCATCCGCGCCGTATTCCGCAAGCGTTGCCGCCGCTTTCGCAAGATTGTGCCCGATCAGCAGGCAGCAGACCTTCTGGGAGACTTTCTCCGCAAGCTCCCGCGCCTTTCCGAGCAGTTCCAGCGTCACGGGATGCACGGAAGCGCCGACCATTTCCGCCACGACGGCAATCCCCTTCCACTGCGTCTTGTCCGCGCCGGCGGAGGCGTCGTCCTCGACATATTCAAAGATGCCGTCGCTCTTTTTGCAGCAGATGCGGCACATGCGGCAGGCGGCGTTGATTGAGAGTTCACCGTTGACGTAGTCGATCGCGCCGAACGGGCAGAGCGCCTGAAGTTTCTTCACGTCGGTCACTTTGCCCTCGTGCAGCACGACCTCGCCGAGATTGAGCGCGCCCGTGCCGAACGGGAACTGCGCGTTGAGTTTCTTTTCGTCCGTGATCCGTTCCTGATGGATGATGATCTTCGCCATCGCTTCACCTCAACTCGCTGAGAAACCGTTTTTCTTCGAGAAACGCGCAGAGCTTCCCGGCAAGCGTTTCGCCGTCGCCCGTCCAGGTCTCCTTTTCCGTCTTGACCTCCGGCGGGAAAATCCGCTGCACCTGGGTCGGCGAACCGTTCAACCCGTAATGCTGTTCGTCGCGGTCGGGGAGATCGTCCAGCGTGAAGCAGGTGATTTTCCTGTCCGCCGTGGCGAGTTTCCGCCGGAACGACGGAAGACGCGGCTCGAAAATCCCCTTTTCCACGGTCAGGAGACAGGGCAGCGTCATGCGGACATCCACCACATGAAGGGGAATTTCCGCTTCAACGTCGAGTCTGCCCTCCTCCTTCATGCCGAGAAACTTCGTCACGTTCGTCAGATGCGGAATACCGAGAAACTCGGCGAGCTCCGCGCCGACCTGCGCGGTGTCTCCGTCGGTGGTCTGCTTGCCGCAGAGGATCAGATCCCATGCGCCGATTTTCCGGATTCCCTGCGACAGCGTATAGGAGGTCGCCAGAACATCCGCCCCGCCGAATCGCCGGTCGGAGAGGAGATATGCGTCGTCCGCCCCCATCATAAAAGCCTCGCGCAGCACTTTCTCCGCCTGCGGCGGCCCCATCGTCAGGACCGAAATCCTTCCGCCGTACTGTTCTTTGAGACGCATTGCGCTTTCCAGCGCAAAGAGATCGAACGGATTCATCTTCGCGGCGACGCCGTCACGTTTCAGAACGCCGGTCTTTTCGTCGATTTCCACCTGCGCCGTACCCGGCACCTGTTTGATGCAGACAATGATATTCATCAGTTTTCCCTTTTTCCGAACCTGCCTTGCTTTCCCGCCGGAACGGGTGTCCGGCCCATTGTGAAATCCTGTTTTTTTGCGGCAATCACCGAAACGCCGTCCGGGATCACCGCGACTTTCGCTTCAGCTCCGCACCGTTCAAACGCCATGCCGAGCGCCTCGTCGATCGAGGACGCGGCAAGAAGATGCATCTCCCCGAGCATCCGGTGAGAGCAGTCCTCCGTCACGACGATCACGGTATGCTTTATGAGAATGCGCGCGAGAATCTGATACTCCCACTGATCCGGCTCGGTCCGGTCCCGGGGAATGCGCTGAACCTCCTCCAGAATCCGCTGCGGCAGTGCGCCGGCAAGATGGCGGTAGAACGACTCCCCGCCGTGCCCGTCGGAACAGCTTGCGCAGAGGATGATGACGCCGCCCTCGCGGCAGACCGCCTCCCCCGCCGTCATGCCTTTGACAGACTGATAGACATTCTGGTCGAGCGGATATCCCCCGTTCCCCGTGACGACGATGTCCGCCTCGGGCACCTCGATCCGGGCATGGCGCGAAAGATACTCCGTTCCGGCGCGGTGCGCGGCGACACAATCGCCCGCAAACGCCGCGACAATCCGCTTTTCCGCGTTGATCACGACATTCACGATGAAAGCCAGCTTCGCCGCCTTCGCAGCAAAAAGCATATCCTCGTGAATCGGATTGCCGTCAAGACTCCCCGTCCGCGCCTTCGGATGCGAAATGAATTCCGCGCAGTGGTTCGCAAGAACCGTCCTGCGTGACGCGACACCGGGAAGCACGCTCTTGCGGCCGCCGGAAAATCCGGCGAAGAAGTGGGGTTCGATGAATCCTTCGGCGACCAGCAGCGAGGCCTCCGCGGCAAGGCGGTTGATGATCAGCGCCCCGCCGGACGGAAGCGTCCCGATCCGAACGAGAGTGGATTCATCGGAGGAGTCGTGCACGACGATTTTCTCATGCCCGACGATTTCGGGTCCGAACTTGTCCAGAAGCTCCGCCTCGGTCGTCGCGCGGTGGAATCCGGTCGCAATCAGAATGGTGATCGCGATCGAAGGATTCCCCCGGCGCAGGCGCGCAAGGATCTGCAGCATGAGAATGCGGCTCGGAACCGGGCGTGTGTGGTCGCTTGAAATGATGACCGCGTCGTTCACGCGTGAAGCAAGTTCCTCGAGCTTCGGCGAGGCGAAAGGAGCATCCAGTGCCCTGGAAACTTCGGCGGCCTCATCGTTCACGGCCTCCGGCAGCGCCGCATGGTAGTTTCCGAGAAAATTTTTCTCCTCCACGTGTCCCGTCAGGGCCGTTTTTCCGTATGGAATGGTGATTTCGCGCATTGCGTGGGTCTCCGTCCATTTTGCATGTCCGTCTTACACTAGTCTCCCGAACGGATTTTTCAACAGCGGAAAACGAAAAAACGGCGATTTTCTCATAATTTCTCAAAATATTATCATTATATTTCTCATTTTATCATCAATTTTTTCTCAAAAAACTTGCATTTCACTATTGACAAACCCTTTTATGAATGTATAATAAATGGCAGGACCCAAAGAAATGACCGGAAAAAGGAATTCTTTATGAAGAGTGACATCGCATTCGTCGGACTCGGCTACTGCAGCAACGACTATCTCTGCCGGGTGACGGAAATCCCGCTGGATCACAAGGTAGAGGCGCTCGAACATCTGACGCAGGGCGGCGGCCCGGCGGCGACAGCGACAGTGGCGGCGGCAAGGCTCGGGATGAAATGCGCGTTCGTCGGGGTCGCCGGAGACGATGAATCGGGGCAGACGATTGTCAGGGATCTCAATGCCGAACAGGTCTCCACCGAGGCGTTTCAGGTCCGGAAGGGCTGCACGACCTCGACAGCCTACTGCTGGATCGACGCGAGCGGGAAACGCAGCATCGTATGGTATCGCGGAAACGGCGCGGACCTTGCGGAGGAGGAGGTGCCCGAATCCCTGATTGCGAATGCGAAAATCCTGCATCTGGACGGGCATCAGACGCGCGCGGCGCTTGCGGCGGCGAAGATGGCGCGGAAGCATGGCGTTCCTGTCAACATCGACGCGGGAACGCTCCGTCCGGGAGTCGAGGAAATTCTGAAGTACACGGACATTCTCATCACCTCCGAATTTTTCGCTAAACAGATCACCGGTGTGGAGGGATACGAGAATCAGCTGATGGAACTTGTGAAGATCGGCGCGAAGGTCACGGGCATCACGATGGGATGCCGCGGGTCGATGTGTTACGACAGGGAGACGGGAAAAGTGATCCGCTGCCCGATTTTCGAGGACTGCCCGGTCGTCGACACCACGGGCGCGGGGGATGTGTTCCATGCCGCGTTCGGCGTGCGTTATCTGACAACCGGGGATCTGTTTCAGTGCCTGCGTTTCGCCTCCGCGGTATCGGGAATCAAGTGCGGGAAACTCGGCGGACGCGCGGGAATTCCGACTTTGGCGGAAGTGGAAGCGTTTCTGAAACGGCATTGACAGAGGAACACTCCCGGTGCGAAACACACGGGAGATCGGGGGATTTCGCCTGCGGCGACCAGCTTACGCAGCTGGACCGCGGCAGGACTGAAAGTCCTGCGCGAATATAATTTGCAGAGCAAATTATTTTTTTGAGCTGCGCAGCTTCGCGCGCATGTTTTTTAAATCACAACCTGGGAGGTTATAAAATGGAAAAACTGCTCGTCAGACTCGGCAGAAAACTGAAGAACGGATACAACCCGGTCTTCCGGAATCACACACTCGGCATGAAACTCACCACCTTCGGCATCCTCTCGCTGGAAAAAGGAAACACCTATACGGCCGACACAGGCGACAACGAAGTAGCGCTGGTCATCCTCGGCGGCAAATGCTCCGTGAAAGGAAAGGATTTCTCCTTCGCGGAAGTCGGAGAGCGCAAGGACGTCTTCTCCGGCAAACCCTATACCGTGTATCTCCCCTTCCATACGGAATATACCGTCACGGCTCTGACCGATACGATGGATCTCGCCGTGAACGAATCCCCGGCGACACGCAGAACCGCGCCGCCGACCGTCATCCGCCCCGAGGATACGAAGGAAATCACGATCGGACGCGACAACTTCACACGCAAAGCCACCATCATGCTGGATGAAAAATTCGATTCGGAACACTTCTACATCGGCGAAGGGCTCGTCCCCTCCGGCAACTGGTCCGGCTATCCCCCGCACCGCCACGACATCGACAATCCGCCGGAGGAAATCGACATGGAGGAGACCTATTTCTACCGCTTCCAGCCGCAGCAGGGCTTCGGCATCCAGAAGGTCTACACCGCCGACCGGCGCATTGATGAAATCTACACGATCGAGGAGAACGACACCGTCGCAATCGCCGAGGGCTATCACCCGCTGGCGGCCGCGCCCGGATACGACATGTATTATCTCTGGACGATGACCGGCGCGAACAACCGCGGCCTCATCTCCAGCAAAGACCCCGATCACGCATGGGTAAAATGATGGCGAACAAAGACATCCTCCTTGGAATCGACTTCGGCTCCGGCGGCTGCAAGGTCAGCGCGATTGACACCGTCGGCAACCTGGTCGGCGAAGCTTCCGTGGAATACCCGACGCATTATCCGCATCCGGGATTCTCCGAACAGGAACCGGCCGACTGGTATGACGCGATGTGCCGCGCGCTCGCGCTTCTCCGGGAGCGGAACGTCGATTTCCGGAGGATCGCGGCAATCGCCTTCGACGGCTCCACCCACAACGCGGTTCTGCTGGACGGGAACATGAAGCCCCTGCGGAGGACGATCATGTGGACCGATCAGCGCAGCGTCGAGGAGTGT
>CASEFP010000046.1 GCA_949287225.1 uncultured Lentisphaeria bacterium | reverse complement strand
TTTAAACCGAGTCGCCATTCATTTCACCCGTCGGGTTGAGTTTATCCATGTCTCGAAACACATACATAATATACTGCGACTCAACATCTTTTTCTTCTATTTTATCGTCGATTTCACCAATTATTTCACGGATTCAGGATTCAATATTACCCTGTCATTCAGAAAGTGGTGCCCCGATGACTCATAGTAAATACTGCACCGTGCCGGAATTATTCAAACATCTGAAAGCGGTAATGTCCAGCCGCCGCTTCCTGAATATGGAAGGGTTGAATAATGATATCCCATTTTTCCTCTGTCCTTTCCCGGTCAAAGAAAAACGGAATGTCGAACAGATGATTCCTCAGCTGAAAAAACATCTTGCAGACAACGGAATTGTCGTGCTTGAGATCAATCTGTATGACCTTTGTATCAGAATTCTGAAAGAGTCGGATATCTTTGATCGGTTGTGTGACATTGAACCGGATACAGAAAAAGGATTTTTCCTTGAATCGCTGCAAAGCATTCTTGATGTGGAATCGCATATTGTTCCGGCAATTACCGATTCTGTTCTGGAACACGAGGGAATCAATATCCTTTTCCTGACAGGAGTCGGGGAAGTTTTTCCTTATATCCGGACGCACAATATTTTGAATAATCTTCAATCCCGCATAAAGGGATTTCCACTGGTTCTTTTTTTCCCAGGAGAATATACACATTCTCAGGACAAAGGTGCGACTCTCAGTCTTTTCGGAATATTGCCCGGCGATAAATATTATCGCGCTTATGATCTGACAAAATATGAAATACAAGGAACGGATGATGCAAAAGCTGAATGATATTTTCACCAAAGATGTTGCACGACCAATCGAAGGAGTCATCAAAGCGGATGACGAGAGTTCGCTCCGCAGCGAGGTCGAGGAATATGTTCTGACAGGAGAAGTGGAAAAACGTCTTGATGATTTTGTCGGTGCCTACAATGATTACAGTTGCGCCACACAAAACGGCGTCTGGATATCCGGCTTCTTCGGTTCCGGAAAATCGCATTTGCTGAAAATGCTGGCGCTGTTGCTGGAAAACCGCGAAATCGACGGAATTCCCGCAGCGGATCTGTTTCTTCCAAAATGCAAGGATGCACTGCTCCGGGCCCAGTTGCAGAAAGCCTGTTCCACACCTTCACGGAGTATTCTGTTCAATATTGACCAGAAATCCGATGCAATCAACACGAGACAGACGGATGCCCTCATTTCCGTTTTTGTCAAGGTTTTTGATGAAATGTGCGGATATTACGGAAAACAAGGGTATATTGCCCGGTTTGAACGGGATCTGGACAGCCGTCGACTGTATGAAAAATTCAAAACCGCCTATGAAGAACTGGCCCGTAAATCATGGCTGAAAGGACGGGAACAGGCAATTCTGGAGGGACGTAATATCGCCAGGGCATATGCAGCAGTCACGGGAGAAGCGGAGGAAGCCGCCAGCGGCATTATCGACAAATACCGCCGTGACTACAAGCTTTCCATTGAGGATTTTGCCGAGCAGGTCAGGGATTACATTGACAGGCAGCCGCCCGGATTCCGCCTGAATTTTTTTGCTGATGAAGTGGGGCAGTATATCGCGGATAACGTCAAGCTCATGACCAATCTGCAGACCGTCGCGGAAACCCTGGCGACCAAATGCCGGGGACAGGCGTGGGTGATTGTCACCGCGCAGGAAGACATGACTTCCGTGTTTGGAGAAATCGGCAGGAAGCAGGGCAATGACTTTTCCAAAATCCAGGCACGTTTCGCCAGCCGCCTGAAACTGACCAGCGCGAATGTCGGTGAGGTCATTAAAAAACGGCTTCTGGATAAAAAGGAATCCAGTCTGCCGGAACTTCGGAAACTTTATGAGGAACAGCGGAACAACTTCAAAACACTGTTTGCTTTCGGCGACGGCTCTCAAACTTACCGCCAGTTTGCCGATTTCACCGATTTTTCTGCCTGTTATCCGTTCCTGCCCTACCAGTTCCCGTTGTTTCAGGCGGCGATTCAGTGTCTTTCGGAACATAATATTTTTGAAGGCAGGCACAATTCCGTCGGCGAGCGCTCGATGCTTGGCGTGTTTCAGAAAGTGATTGTCGATCTGCGCGGAAAGAGCACGGGTACACTTGCCCCCTTCGATCAGATGTATGAGGGCATCCGTCAGGCAGTGAAAAGCAATGCGGTCCGGGCGATTTCCACCGCCGAACAGCATTTGGGCAACCCTTTTGCGGTGCGGGTGCTGAAAGCATTGTTTCTTGTGAAGTATGTTCGCCCCTTCAAGGCAACGCCGCGAAATCTTGCCATTCTGTTAAGAGAGGATTTTTCGGAGGACACCCGCGAGCGGGCAAGACTGGTTCAGGAGGCGCTGAACAAGCTGGAGAGCGAATCCTACATTCAGAGGAATGGTGAGCTTTACGAGTATCTGACCGACGAGGAACAGGATATCGAAAAGGAGATTAAAAACACTCCAGTTGACACCACCGATGTGGTTGACGAGCTCAATAAAATCATTTTTGAGCAGATTCTGGGCGGTACGAAAGTCCGTTACAGCGGAAACGGGCAGGATTATACGCTTGGCAAAAAACTGGACGGACGCAATCTAGGAAGAGAATACGAACTGCGTATTCATGTCATTACCCCATGGTATGAGCGCAGCACCGGAGAAGATTTCCGTACTGCAACATGGGGCGAAGCGGAACTGCTGGTTGTGATGCCGCCGGATTCCAGACTGATGACGGATGTCACGATGTTTCTGAAGACAGGGAAATACTGCACACAGAACATCAATACACAGAATGAAAGAGTCCATCGAATTCTGGAAAACAAACTCCTGGCCAACCGGGACCGCGAGCAGGAAATCAAAGTCCATGCCGGTACGCTGCTGGTGGACGCAGAACTGCTGATCAACGGTCGAAAACTGGATTGTTCCAGTTCCGATGCCAGACAGAGAATTCTTGCCGCAGCCCAGGAACTGATTCAGTTTTTCTATTCGAATCTCAAGATGATCGACGGAACGAATTATGATGAACGCAGTCTTGCCGCTTATTTTGCGCCGAACGGCCGTGAACTGTTTCCTGTTCTCCTTTCGGAGGCGGAGCTGGAGGTTTTCAACGCCGTTCGAACCAACAGGGGGAATGGTCTGCGGACGACGATCAAAGGACTGCTGGAGAAATTCTCAATGCGTCCGTACGGCTGGTATGAGGATGCTATTCTCTGCATTGTCGCTCAACTCGCAGCCCGCGGCAGACTGGAGCTGCGTTCAGACGGGAATCTGCTTGAAGGAGAGAAGCTGATCGCCGCTCTGAAAAATTCTCATGGCTATGACAATGTTACGCTGGAACCGCAGACGGACTACACGCCGGCGCAGGTCAAGAAGGTCAGAGAATTCTACAACGACTATTTTCAGGAGCCTCCGGACACGGCGGATCCCAGACAACTCGGACGCGATCTGCTCGCCAAGCTCCGGGAGCTGTTCGGAACGCTGATTTCCTATGAGTCCCGCAGAACGCATTACCCGTTCCTCGGGGAACTGGCTGCGCCTTTGGCCAAGCTGAAGGAACATCTTGCAAAGCCTGCCGCCTGGTTTTTCACCGAATGTCCACGCAGTGAAATGGATCAGCTTTGCGACGACAAGGAGGACGTCTTTGATCCGGTTATTGCCTTCATGAACGGCAGCGGACGCGAGATTTTCGATCGGGCGCGCCAGCTGTTGCGGGATCAACAGTCCAATCTGCCGTATATTCCGCATGAGGAAGTGCGCGAAATGGATGCCATTCTCCGGGAACCGTGCTGTTTCAAGGGAAAACGGATGCCCCGCCTGAAAGAACTAACCACGATTCTGGAACAGCGTTTTGCTGAAAAGACCGCCGAAGAGGCCGCATCAGCGGAAGGCCGGATCGACGAATTGAAACAGCGTTTTACCGCGTCGCCGGACTTTACCGCACTTCCGGAATCCGAGCAGAAACGCCTTGCGGCCTGTTTTGACAAGGCAAGAGGAGGACTTCGGGAACAGGTTCTGATCGCCGTCATCCGCGACCAGGCCCGTCATTTTGAGGAAGTGAGCTTCCGGCGTCTGACGGAGGAACTCTATACGCTTGCGCATCCGCTCAGATCCGGAAATGGGAAAAACGTCCCGCCTCCGGTCGCGGAATCGGTGGAGCTGCCCCGCGTCAGGGTGGATTTCCGGAAACCGTGGCTGGAAAATGAAGACGATATTGCCGTTTACATCGCGACTTTCAGGGCGGAACTGGACAAGCTGGAAACCTCCTTGCGCAAACAGGTCAGGAACGGGAAAAGAATAAAATTGTGAGTGACGGTTTGATGGATACAAGTCAGCTGAAGAAATTTGCACAGAGTGCTAGAAAACTGCTGCTCGGAACGGTTGGAGACAAATTGAAATTTGCCGTCGGCGGAAACAGCCCGGTGCGCAGACAGTTTCCGGCGGCAGTGGCGGAACTGGAGAAAAACATCCGGGAAAAAGGGGAGGCACCGGTGATTGATTTTGTCGCCTATACCTGGTTCAACCGTTTCTGCGCGCTGCGTTACATGGATGTGAGGGGGTACAATCCTGTCCGGGTCGTTTCTCCGCTGCCGGGTCATTTCCAGCCGGAAATTCTGGAAGAGGCCAAAGGGGACAGTTTTTCCGAAGACATTCCGGACTCGATCCGGACGGAGGTTCGGGAGATTCTCGCAAGCGGCCGGGCGGATGCGCAGGTCGAAGCCTACAAGCTCCTGCTGGTGGCGTTCTGCAACGCCTGCAGCAAGCCGATGCCGTTTCTGTTTCAGCAGATCCACGATTACACCGAACTGCTGATGCCGGATGATCTGCTGAGCGGAAATTCCATCCTTTCCTTGATCCGGGAGGCGATTCTGCCGGAAGTTGCGGAAAGCGGCGTTGAAGTGATCGGCTGGCTGTATCAGTTTTATATTTCCGAAAAAAAGGACGAGGTGATGGGCAAGACGGTCAGGACGGAGGATATTCCCGCCGCGACACAGCTTTTCACGCCGGACTGGATCGTTCGTTACCTGGTGGAGAATTCGCTCGGGCGCTTATGGCTGCGGAATCATCCGGCTTCGAAGCTTGCCGAATTCATGGAATATTATATTCCGGAGACGGAGCAGTCCGCGGATTTTCTCAAGGTCTCATCGCCGGAAGATCTGAAAATCTGCGATCCGTGCTGCGGATCGGGGCATATGCTCACTTACGCATTCGACCTGCTGGTCAGAATCTACGAGGAGGCCGGATACCCCCGGAGCGGGATTCCGTCGCTGATTCTCCGGAACAATCTGTACGGGCTTGAGATTGATCCACGCGCGGGAGAGCTGGCGGCGTTTGCGCTGACGATGAAGGCGAGGGAATACGACAGGCGCTTTCTGAGGCGGGAGGATGCGCCCCGGCCGAACATCTGTATTCTGCGGAATGTGACGGTCACGGAAGCGGAGTGCAGCGAATACCTGAATTTCATCGGACGCGACCTTTTTACCTCGGCATTGCAGGAGGCGCTGAGAAGTTTTGAGAAAGCGGATTGTTACGGATCGCTCATTGAACCTCATATGGGCGACGTTGCCGGAATCCGGGCAATTCTGGCGGAGAAACAGGTCGGGGATCAGCTGTTTCTGAATCAGATACACCGGAAGGTGCTCGCACTGCTTCAGCAGACGGAGTTTCTTTCTCCGCGCTATCATGTAGTTGTGACGAATCCGCCGTATATGGGAAGCAAGGGGATGAACGCTGACTTGAAGAAGTTTGCCGAATCGAAGTATCCGGACAGCAAATCCGATCTGTTTGCGATGTTCATCGAACGCTGTCTGCAACTGGTTCAGCGGCATGGAACGGTCGGCATGATTACGATGCAGAGCTGGATGTTCCTCTCCTCGTTCGAGAAGCTGCGGGAAAAGATATTGGACCGGAACACGATTCTCTCGATGGCGCACCTTGGGCCGCGCGCATTTGACACCATCGCCGGGGAGGTTGTACAGACAACAGCGTTTACGCTGTCCAATACTCATATTCCCGGTTATAAAGGAGCGTTTCTCCGTCTTGTCGACGGAAACAGCGAAGCCGAGAAGGCCGTGATGTTCAAGGAGACAATCCAAGAAATAGAGACAAAAATTATATAGGAAACCATAACTTAAATTTAGGATGTCAATTATGAAAAACACTCTGGAAATTAAGAATTTTCTGATTATTGATTCTGCTGAACTTGAAATCAAAAAATTCACAGTTTTCATTGGCCCTCAGGCTTCAGGGAAGAGTATTGTTGCAAAATTACTTTATATCTTTTACCATTTCCCTGAAATTGTGTTTGATATAACTATGAATGGAGGTAAAAAGAGAAAATTAAATGAGGCGATGGTAAAAGTTTTCTGCGAAATCTTTCCTCAATATGCATGGAGTGATAAAGCATTTTCTATTTGCTTTAAAACTGATGCCGGCAATATCTCTTTTTCTCATAATCCCGGAAGAGCGTTGACTTTTTCCGTTTCAGATTACTATGAAAAAATACTGAAAAAAATTTTCTTATTTACGGCTAAAAAAACCGAAGTTAATAAGATAGACAAGGAAGAATTCGAATATGTTCGAAAAATAGGTAATTTGATACACGATTCTGAATGGGGATTTATTAATTGTGCTGGAAGCAGCACTTTTATTCCGGCGGGAAGATCATTTTTTGCATGTCTGGAAAACAATGTTTTTTCATTTTTATCGAAAAATATCCACATTGATTATTTTTTAAAGGAATTTGGGATGGTCTATCAGCGTTCTAGAAGTTTATTGTCGATGCGCATTCCCAGAAAGAATTCAGAAAGTATTATGAATTCTTTTTCAGATGTCTGCCAAAAATATATTTGTGGAACATATCTTCAAAAACAGCAGAAAGATTATATCAGAAATACAAAAAATGGACTTGAAATAGAAGTGAGAGATGCTTCGTCAGGCCAACAAGAGCTTCTACCCATCCTGTTCGCAATATTCCGCGAACAGGAAAGATTGTTTTTGATAGAAGAGCCGGAAACACATATTTTCCCATCTTCGCAAAGTGAGATCATAAAGTATATCGTATCCACTCAAGATCCGAATTCTTGTAGAAAGTCTTTTCTTTTTACCACTCATAGTCCATATGTTCTGACAACATTGAACAATCTGGCATATGCGGGAATTCTGGAGTCTCGATTTGTAAATGAAAATCGCAATGATATGCTTGAAAAATTGGATAAAATTTATCCCAACCAAGAGAGAATTCAGAAAGATAATTTATCTGCATACTATTTTTACGAGGGAAACGTAAAGTCTATCATTGATTCTGAAACTGGTATGATAGATGCTGAAAAGCTTGATGAAATTTCTAATCTAAAGTTTTCCTGAAACTGGTTCGATGAGAAGTATTATACAACGGAGAAAATGGAAAAGCAAGCAGAAAATCCGTGGGAGCTGAAAGATTTTCTACAACACCCTGCAAAAATGTCACTCGAGGAAATTTCGGAAGCGATTTTCCTGCGAATGTCGGCGAAAGCAAAGGCATTGGATCGGCGTGTCGGATGTCTTCGAGGCGGCGCGAGTGGAAGTTTGGAAGCGTAAACCCAGGC
>CASEFP010000045.1 GCA_949287225.1 uncultured Lentisphaeria bacterium | reverse complement strand
TTCGTCAAAAGGACGGATTCAGATTTCCGTTCCGGAGGGGCAGTATAAAGTTCAAGTTTCCGCCCCCGGCTTTCATACGGTGGAGCGTCCCTTCCCGGTATCCCGCACCCGGACGATTTCCTGTGTGAAAATTGATTTGAAGCAGGAGTTCGGCAAATGCGTCATCTATCTGTACGGCAGCGCGAAACTGCTTGAGTTCCTGAAGGAAAACGCGCCGGAGCTGCGTGTCGACGATGGAGAATGGAAGCGTGTGCGGGAATTTCCATACACCCTGGAACTTGCCGCCTCGTCACACACGATCCAGCTGCGCGGCAAAGGGATCTTCCCGATGAATCGCTTCCTCGGAAACACCCGGGGGGAGGAGAAAAGAGTGGTGGAATTCTTCTTGAGGCAGAAAGAAGCTGTTCTGGAAATTGTGTCGAGAGTTCCCGGTGAGATTTCGATCAATCTGCAGGGGGTCTGGGAACCCTTGAAGAAAACGGTTCCCATTGCGCCGTTCCGCGCCTTTACGCTGAAGTGGCGCGATTCCCGCGGCGAAGAGGGGCAGATCGAGATTCCCGAACTGGCGCCGGAAAGCGTCTGCAAAGTGGAGATTGTTCCAAAGAAAATTGCCGCAGTCGGGGGCGCGGCGGAATTTGCCGAAGCGGAAAAACTGTTGAAGGCGCGTGAATACGAGACGGCGATCGAAAAATTGAAGCTTGCCGATGAAAAAGGTCATCCGGAAGCAATGTATGTAATCGGGCTGCTGAACGAACAGGGCAAGGGGCGTTGGTTCTCCAGTGATTCGGACGCTCTTGCCAACTATCGGAAGGCCGCGTCTCCGCCGTTCAACAACGCGAAGGCTCAATATAAAATGGGGCTGTTTTACGAAGAGGGGCGCGGCGGGCTCGACCGCGACATCGTCAAGGCGCTGGAATGGTACAAAAAAGCGGCGCTCCAGAAAAATCCGGACGGGCTGTTCCGCGTCGGCATGGCGTTGAAGAACGGAGACGGCAACGAACCGGTCGATTATGAGAAAATGATCCGCTGTTTCACGGAAGCGGCACAGAGCGGTCTCGTGGAAGCGCAGTATCAGCTTGGATATTGTTATGAGAACGGAATCGGAGTTCCGCTCAGCATCATTCAGGCGAAACATTGGTATGGCAAGGCCGCGAAACAGAACCATCGTGACGCGGCGCGCCGTTTCCAGGCGTTGGAAGGAATGCAGTAACCACCCGAACAATTCAATAGAAGGAACGAAATCTGATGAAAAATTCCATTCCCCTGATCCTTGCTGTTCTGCTGGGACTTGCCGCGGTATTCGCCGTCAGCAAGATCATCTCCACCAATACGGCAAAGATCGAAGAAAAGGTGAAGATCGTCGCCGCGACCCGCGATCTTATGGCGGGGGAGGTGATCGCCGAAGGGTTCTTCATGCCGCGCGAGGTGCCGGTTTCCGCCGTGCCTTCGCAGGCGATCCCCTGGAACCGCGCCACAATGATTCTCGGGCAGCGCTTGAAACAGCCCGTCCAGAAGGGAAATTATATCTTCATTCAGGACGTCGGGCTTTCCCAGGGGATGAGCAACGTCGTGGGCGAAGGAGAGTGGGCGGTCGCGATTCAGATCGCCGACAAGGCGATGGCATCCCTTCTCCAGAGCGGCGACGAGGTCGCGATTGTCGGAACATTCAAGGTCGACCACAAGGGAGGTGCCGGCGTCCCGCCGGGGAAGAAGGATGTGACCATGGTGCTCTTCCCGAAAGTTCGCGTCCTGGAAATCCCGTCCGGAAAGCGCGACCAGAATCTGGAAGGGGTCATTATCGTGCTGCTGCCGCCGCAGCAGGCTCAGGCGTTGATCGCCGCGTCGCGGATCGCGGAACTGATCCCCGTGCTGCGCCGGAGCAACGACCCGACCGCCCTGAACCGTATGGACGCGGGAATGGTCACGCAGGAGACGTTCAACTCCATGCTTAACGATCTGGAACTGGTCACAATCCCCAAAACACCCAAAAAATAACAGGAACCAAAGGAGGTAGTCATGTTCAAAAGATTCATTGCGATTGCGGCGCTGTTGACTCTGGTCCTCGGTGCGATGGCGGCGGAAAGTGAGAACGTGGTCGTTCCGCTGAAAGGCATTCTGATCCTGACGCCGGGATTCCGTGCCACAGACATCAGCATCACCGACAAGAATGTTATTTCCGCGGAGATGTTCGCCAACGATCAGATCCGGGTGACGGGACTTGCCGTCGGGAAATCAGACCTGCACGTCACCGCGGGCACCGTCGCCAAACTCTATACCGTCACGGTGGCGGACAACGTGCGTGAGGTATTCAATTCCCTGCGGCGCGATCTGGACAGCGTGCCGGAGGTGGAGATCAGCATTAACGGCAACAAGGTCGTGCTCAAAGGAGAGGTTTCCAGCATCGGAGGCTGGGAGGCGCTCCTCAAGGTGCTGCCCGCCTACGGTGCGAACGTCGTCAATCTGACGGTTTTCCGTCCGGCGCCCGAGATCATGCTTTCCCTGAAGAAACTTTTCGAGAAGGCCGGATTCAAGGTGGTGCAGGATATCACCGACTTTTCGCCGGGCACGCTTTCGCTTCAGAATGAAAGAGACACGCTCATTCTGCGCGGCTCCGTCTACTGTGACGAGGATTTGACCACGATCAGCCAGCTGATTTCCACGCAGGACTGGCTCTCGATCGACGGCAAGGATAAAAGCAAGCCGGTCAAGTTCATCAACAAGGTCGTCATCAAACCGACGCTGCTGGATGTCGGCGCCGTGTTCGTCGGCGTGAAGCAGGCGGATACGAGCGCAATCGGCGCCAATCTTCTGAAAAACGGAATCAACATTGCGCAGGGGTTCAACTTCTCGACCATTTTCGAGGGTGCGACCAACCAGAGCTACAATCTCGGCGCCGACCTCAGCACGATTCTGAACCTGATGGCCGAGAGCGGCTGCAAGCGCTTCCACCGCGCCGGACATCTGAGCTTCATGAGCAACGATTCGAAGGAATACAAGGTTCTGCATGAGGGCGGAACGCTCAAGGTGCGCGTCTACGGAGGCGCGGGCGGCACGGGAACGCTCAACGATGTTCCCTACGGTTTCATCATGCGTGTCCGCGGTGGTCTCGTCGGCAATGATCAGGTGAAACTGGACATTCAGATCGAGGTTTCCACGCCGGCCCTGCAGGAGAACAACGACTACGACCTCAAGCAGACCAAGGTCTCCACAACCATCGTGGCGAAGCTGGGCGAGACGGTCGCGCTCGGAGGAATGAAGGATATGATCGAGGAGAGCTCCGGGCCCTCCGGCATTCCCTTCCTGCGCAAGGTGCCCGTGCTGAACTGGATCTGTTCGGAGAGCACGGATTCCTTCAATGACAATCAGGTTCTGCTTCTGGTCTATCCGCAGGTCGCGGGCCGGACGCCGCCGCTGAAGATGCCGCCGTCGGCCGAAACGGCGAACACGCTGGAGGAATCGGGCAAGAGCAATAAGCAGCGCACGGAGGAAGCCGGCGAAAAGAAGAGCTTCTGGGAGCGCTGGTTCTGAGACTCGACAAGGGGATGAAAGATGTTTCTGCAGATTACCGACACCGGCGGAACAGTACGCCACATTGATCTCGGAACGCGGGAGGGGGAATGGCTGCTCGGCCGCTCCGACAGCTGTGACGTCTGCCTGCCCGAAAGTTCCGTCTCCCGAAAGCACGCGAAGGTTTTCGGAGGACCGGAGACATTTTTCATCACCGACCTCGGCAGCGGCATCGGCACGAAGAATCAGAACGGCCCGATCCAGACCCCGACCGAGTTTGCGCAGGGCGACACGGTGTCCATCGGTCCGTTCCAGTTGCGTCTGGTACAATCGGCGGTGCCTCCCGCCTCCCGTCCGCCCGCGCCCGAGCCGGAGGGGAAAACCGTATCGCGCACGTTTGATTTCGATGGAGTGAACCTCCTTTACACCGATGAACTCATGGCGCTGAAGAGCCGCATTCACAACTATGTGCTCGGCAAATTGAATCTGCAGGAGATCGCGACCAGGCAGATCGCCAGCGACGAGATGCGCGAAAAGCTTCTCGCCGCGCTGGAACAGTCGCTCAAGGAACTCCGGCACGAACTGCCGCACACGATTCCGCTGGAGGCGTTGCGCGAATCGCTGCTGGATGAACTGACCGGATACGGGCCGATCTCCCCGCTGCTTCGTTCGGACAAGGTGGACGAAATCATGGTGAACGGCCCGAACCTGATCTTCGTGGAAAGCCACGGCAGAATCTATGAAACCGGGGCGCGCTTTTTCAATGAAAAGCATCTCAACACCATCATCCAGCGGATCGTGGAGCCGCTGGGGCGGCACATCGACGAAGCCAGTCCGATGGTGGATGCGCGCCTTCCGGACGGGTCGCGGGTGAACGCGATCATTCCGCCGCTTTCGCTGCGCGGCGCGTCCGTCACGATCCGGAAATTCGCAAAGCGCAAGCTGACGGCCGAGGATTTGATCGCCTTCGGGAGCATGACGCCGGGAATTGATCTCTTTCTGCGCGAGGCGGTCCGGGCCGCGCAGAACATTCTGGTCTCCGGCGGCACGGGTTCCGGCAAGACGACACTGCTCAACGTGCTCTCGCAGTACATCCCGCCGGATGAGCGCGTCATCACGATCGAGGACTCCGCGGAGCTCAAGCTCTCGCACCGGAATCTGGTTTCGCTGGAATCCCGTCCGGCCAACATCGAGGGAAAGGGACGGATTCAGATTCGCGATCTGGTCATCAATGCGTTGCGTATGCGACCGGACCGGATCATCGTCGGGGAGTGCCGCGGAGCAGAGGCGCTTGACATGCTTCAGGCGATGAATACCGGGCACGACGGGTCGCTCACGACCTGCCACGCCAATGCGCCGCGCGATGCGATTTCCCGCCTCGAGAACATGGTGCTCATGTCGGGGATCGATTTCCCCGTCACGGCGATTCGCGAGCAGATCGCCTCGGCAATCAATCTCATCATCCAGCAGAACCGTCTGCCGGACGGGTCGCGCAAAATCGTGCAGATTTCCGAGATCACCGGGCGGGAGAAGGATGTGGTGCTCATGCACGATATCTTCGTTTTCAAACAGACCGGATATGATGAGAACGGGAAGATCGTCGGAGAATATTATCCGACGGGAAATGTTCCTGCTTTCGTGGAAAAACTGCGCCAGAAGGGGGATCTCCGGCTGGATATGTCCGTGTTCGTGCCGCGCGTTTAGGGAGGATTTTTTTCGATGCACTGGTTGGTTCTTCTGATGGTTTTCGGTTCGGTTTCAGGGATCTGCTTCATTCTCTGCCGAACGCTGTTCTCCGATCTGGAGCACAGCGAAACGGCGCGGACCGGGTCCTGGGACGGGCGGAGCCAGCTCGAATACTTCATCTCGCGCCCGAAACTCCGGAAAATCCAGATCTGTTTTGCCGTGGTCGGCGCACTCATCATACTCTGTCTGCTGCTGGTCGCGGGGATTTCCTTCTGGGCGGTGCCGTTTCTGATGGCGCTTGCCGGCGGGGCCTCTTTCGCGTTGCCGCTGCTCTACTTCCGCCGGAAGGTGGCGAAGCGCAACGCCGAATTCAAGGGCAAGCTTCTGGACGTGATACTCGGGCTGAACAACGGAATGCGTTCCGGAGTGGCGCTTCCGCAGGCGCTGGAGGTGGTGGGGCGCGACATCGGCGGGGTCATGCAGGAGGAAATCTCCATGACGCTGTATGAATACCGGCTCGGCATCGATTTCACGGAGGCGCTGGTCAGGCTGGAAAAGAGGATGCCCGATGAAAATCTCAAGCTGTTCGTGACGGCGGTGGGCATCTCCCTCCAGACCGGGGGAAGCCTGTCCGACATTCTGGACAAGATCATCGAAACGATCCGGCAGCGTTCGATCATGGAGGACAAGATCAACACCCTGACGGCACAGGGGAAATTCGAGTCGATCGTGATGGCGTGCGCCCCCCTGATGGCGTTCGGAATCCTCTACGTGCTCGACCGCCAGCTGATGCTTCCGCTGGTCACGACCGTTCTCGGCTGGGCGGCGATCTGCGTCGTGCTGATTCTGGAGACGATCGGGTATTTGTTCATCAAGAAGATCATCACGGTGGAAATCTGAACGGGGAGGAGTCGGAAAAATGGATGAACCCATCTATCTTTTGAGTGCACGCCTGCTGAGCTTCCTCGCCGGCTTCCTGCTTGTGCTCGGAATCAAATTCTTTCTGACCAACCGGAAGAAGGACGGCCCCTGGTCCGATCCGCGTCTGCCGTTCACGTTCCGGGGGTTTCCCAACGAGATCAGGCTGCTCAAGGAGGCCGTCGGAACGGGGCTCCGGCAGCGTTTCCCGGCGAAAAGCGCGAACATCGAACGCGATCTCAAACTCGCGGCGCTGCCGATGGATGCCGGGGATGTGTTCGGCGCGCAGCTGCTCTGGAGTCTTGTTCTGGGAGTCTGCGGCATTGTTTTCATGCTTCTCCTCAACATGGATGGCAGCTATGTGGTGACCGCGTTCCTGATCGCGGGGTTCATCGGCTGGCTGATCCCGATCGTGCAGATTCAGAAACTTGCCGAAGAGCGCCTGAATTCCATCCGCCGGGCTCTGCCTTTTTCGATCGATTTGATCACATCCGCGATGGTGGGAGGGCTGGATTTTTCCGCCGCAGTCCGTTATTATGTCGAACACTCCACCCCCTGTCCGCTGACGCAGGAGTTCGGCGTCACGCTGAAGATGCTGGAACTGGGCAACAACCGCAACGATGCGCTGAAGGCGATGGCGGACCGCCTCGGCATTGACGAATTCCGCAGTCTGGTCAATGCCATTGTGCAGGGGACGGAGATGGGAGCCTCGATCACCGATACGCTGCGGATCAACGCCGAGGAGATGCGGCGCGTCCGCGTCGCCGCCGCCGAACGCAAGGCGCAGCGTGCTCCGTCCCTGATGATGATTCCGATGGCGCTGTTCATCATGCCGTCGGTGTTCATTATTATTTTTGTTCCGATTTATCTGCGGGTACAGGCCTCAGGGATGGCCGGAATGTTTTAAGGAGGAGTATTGGGATGATCCGGTATGCGATATTCGTGAACGGAGAAAAAACGCAGGAAGGCGAGCTCTCGCCGGGGGAACATGTCGCCGGACGCTCGCGTTCCGCAGACGTGCGCCTTGCCGAGCCGGACATCTCGGGGAAACACCTGAAACTGGCAGTGGCTGCCGATGGGGTGTATGCCGAAAACCTGAGTTCCCACGGCACCCTTCTGCAGGGGGCCGCGCTTGCCGGGCGCCGAAAACTCCAGGACGGCGACGTGCTGACTCTGGGGAAACATACGGAATTCCGGATGGAAATTCCGGAGACGCCGGCGCCGTCCGGCGTAGACGGAGAGATGAAGACCGTGATTCCGGGGAAACCGTCCGAATGCCCTCCCCTGCCCGATAACGGGAAAACGGAAATCCCCTCTGCGGCGGAAAAGGAACCGGCAAAACCGGAAGCGGCGGGCGACGCGTTGCCGGAAAATCCTCCGCAGGACGAAAATGTGCTTCAGACCGATGTGATGCACACGCGACTTGCCAGCCTCGAGGAGATGAACCTCCTCCGCCATGCCGACCGGAAACGCTCCACGGGGAAGCTGTTCAAAACCATTCTCGGCTGTGTCGGCGCGCTCATTCTGCTTGTCGTGCTGTACTCACTCAAGGCGTCTCCGGAAGAGGCGAACCTGACCTGGCCGGTCGATTCCGCCGGCAAGGCACTCGGCGCCTTCGCCGATCCCGGCAACGGCGGGCACAACTCCGGCGGCTTCTCCCTGGCGTTCCCCAACATCAAGGGGAAGACGACCCAGGAACGGCAGAAGGATCAGATCGTCATCAACACCTGGTGCGGGAAAGATGCCTCGGTGCCGCTCCGCATCTTCTTCCTGCAGAAACAGTCCCCGGATTTTCTCACCCGGGATCGCAAGGCCGTTTTCTCCGCCATGCTCGGCGAACTTCAGCAGAAAAATCACCGCTGGAACCTGGCGCAGATTTCGGACGTGTTCTTCATCGGTTCGGAGAACGGCCTTCCCTGCCTGAGCGTGGAATACCGGCGCGAGACCGACGGGAAGTCGTGGTATGGAGAGGCTCTTTTCTTCCGGACGGGCGACCGCGCGTTTCTGCGTCTTGCCGAAGTGCCCGCGGAAGAGCGCGCCCGGGCGCAGAACTTCCTCTCCAACACACCGTTCCTGAAATTCTCCATCGTCTATCTGCACGGGCACTGGGAGGGGAACGGTGATTACAATTTCGACGGAAACACCGACGTGATGATGGATGAGGTGTCGCGCCATCTCTCCAAACAGGCCCCGTTCGAGTGGGCGCGGACCTATCTGCTGCTGCAGAACGTTCTGATGGAAAGCATCCGCACGCGAAACGCGACTCTCGAAACGGATGCGCTGATGCAGCTGCGGCGGCTGCGTGCGATGCAGACGGTCTGGTACAACGCCCAGAAGATTCAGTATGACACCGCCAGACTCTACAACGACAAACGGCAGGAAAACGCGATTCTGGAACTCAGCAAAACCGTGTTCTCTTCACCGGATGATCTCCGCTACTTCACCCTGAGGAGGAACATATGGGATTGAAACATTTTCGGAACCGGGAGAAAAAAAGCGCCGGCTTCCTGCGGCAGATCGGCGCGGTTCCGGTGATACTGAAAAAACATCTGCCGTGGAAATCGGGAGCGCCGGAACACCTGAGTCTGCGGCTGGAACTCAACCGCCGCATTCTGTATGAGATCAATGACCCGTCGCCATCGGATACCATCACGATCGGGCGGAGTTCCGACTGTGTCTGGGTCATTCCCCGGGAGGACAATGTCGCCAGCGGCCACCATGCGGTGATTCTGATGCGCAAGGGGCGTCTCTGCCTGCGCGACACCGGCAGCCGGAACGGTATTTTCTACAAGGGGCGCAAGATTCAGGAAAAGAACCTCGCCCCCGAAGACCAGTTCTCTATCGGGAACTGCACGCTCTACGTGGAGCGGGTCAAGCCGATCAGGAAGGCCCGTCATGAACTGGTCTATCTGAATACCGAGCAGAAGGGGAAGAGCGTGGTTCTCGATCGTCCGCGCTTCGTCATCGGTTCCGCGCCGTCATGCGATCTGGTGATCGACGAACAGCTGGTCTCCCAGCGGCATGCGGAATTCGCAACCAAGGCGGACGGCTGCTGGCTCAAGGATCTCTGCAGCAAAAACGGAACGTTCGTGAACGGGACGAAATTGTCTTCCAACACGGAGCGTCTTCTGGTGGACGACGACGTAGTGAGCATCTCCTTTGTCGACTTCAAATTCGTGGACGGCAAGGTGGAGCACTCCAAGGTCCGGATCTGGTACAGCCTCGGCGTGGTGGCCGTCACGATCTTCGTCGTGCTTGCGCTGAACTGGCTCTGGATGGGGATGCAGGGCTCGTCCGATTCCTGCTTGAATCGGGCGAGGCGGGAGGCGGCGGCAGGGCGGTTCGCCGAAGCCCGCGAAGCGCTGAAGGAGTCCCGCACCCGCCGCGGCGCGGATGCCAATCTGATCGTCTATCAGGAACTGGAGCGTTCGGTCGCGATCTGGGAAAACATCTTCGACGGCTGGGAAAAGGCGCGCTCCGCGCTCTCTTTCGGCAACTGGGTGGAGGCATCCCGCATTCTCGGGCGAATCACGGACGCCGATCCGAACGTCTGGGGCTGGAACGATACCTCCGCGCTGGAAATGCGCAAAGAGGCCTTTGCGGTGAAGCAGCTTCTGGATGCCTGCCTCCGCGCGGGCGCTTCGATGCGGGATGACCGAAACGGAAAGAATCTCGCCGAACTGAAACAGGCCGCTTCGGTGATCAACCGGATGGAAAAGCAGTTCCGGAAAAATCCCCCTGCCTACTTGAAAAAACTTCTCTCCGAAGCACAAACCATCCACGCGCAGATCAACCGGAATCTGCATTATCTCGAACGTCTTGAGGCGATTCTCGCCAGAATCGAGCTGGAGGCGGACAATCTTACGCTGGTGCTGGGAGATCTGGAGGAACTCAAAACGCAGGCGGAACCGGGCATTCGTGTCCGAATCGAAAACTGCATGGTTCCGCTGGCGATGCTTCAGCGCGCAGGCAAGCAGCTCCGGAGTGCGATGATCGCCGTGCAGCAACTCGATTTTTCCCGTCTTGAGAAAATACGGCTCGATCTGCCGACGCTCGAACAATGTGTCGTCAACGAAAACATCGCAACGCTTCGGAAGCGGCAGGAGCGCGTGTTCAACCAGGTTCTCGACACTGCGGCCAGTCTGCGGCCGCTCATCGACACGCTGCGCAAGGCGGGGCTCGATGAAAACGCCGCGCTGCCCGAATGCGTGACGGTGTTTCTCGATCCGAAGGTCATGGCGAAGGTGTTTGCCTGTGACGCGCTGGATCGGGCAATGCCTTCGCGTCTCCGCTCGGAGCCTTCCGGCGAATATGACCGCGTGCTCGGGATCGAAGGATTTTTCGAGTTCATTTATGCGCTGCCGGCGCCTTACGACCAGTCGATCTACGCCGAATTCCAGTTCCAGCCTGAGATCGTGAAGTTTCGCACGCTGCTTTCGGCAATCCGGACCTTCCGGACGTTTTCCGACCAGAAGGAGAATGAATGGCTGCATGCGGGCGCGTTCCAGCGTCTGTATGATAAGACCGGAGAGATACTTGCGGTGCGCGACCGGATTGCCGGAGAGTATTCCGGGGCGCAACACGCCCAGCTCCGCGGGAAGATTCTTGCGAATGCAATTGTGATTTTTCTTGCGGAAGGAAAGAGTTCCGAAGAGAAGCTTGAGGCGTTCTCGCACGATGTGAAAAATCTGCGTCAGCCCATCATCCGTCTTGTCCGGGATTACAACTCCGCCGTTCCGGAGGAGAAGATCCGGATCCGGGATACCATTCTGAAGCAGGGCATCCCCGGCGATCCGGTCGTGCGCAGGATGTGGGGATTCAAAAAATATTCGAGGTAGAGGTATGGCTTTCCAGCTGTTTTCGAAAAAATATTTCCGCGCGGGGGCAGAGACGGACTGCGGCTTGAAGCGTTCGGAGAATCAGGACGCCTACCGCTGCCTTCCCGCCCGGGGGCTGTTCATCATCTCGGATGGGATGGGCGGAGGAGAGGGCGGCAGGCGCGCCGCCGAAATGGTTGTCCGCATCCTGGAACAGGCGGTGGCGGTGCCGATGAAGCATCTTTCCGACATAACAAGATTTGCCCACCAGGCCAATGCGGAGATTCGGGATTATGCCGGAGAGCATAATCTGCGCGGCATGGGCGCGACAATTGCCGGAATTCTGCTCAGCGCGTTTCATCCGGGGGACGGACTGCTGTTCTCTGCCGGGGACAGTCGCGGCTATCGTCTTCGCAACGGCGTTCTGGAGCAACTCACCACAGATCACACGATCGCCTCCGCAATGGGAGTCGGGGAGGAGAAGCTCGCCAGGCACCTGCAGGGCATTCTGACCAACGTTGCCGGTTGCGGCGCGAGCTTTTTTCTGGAAACACGCGAACTGGAGCTCTGTCCCGGCGATGTTTACCTTCTCTGTTCCGACGGAATTTCCCGGCAGGTTCCCGAGCCGGAAATGAAGCGCATTCTCGAACGCGCGGAAACTCCGGCCGCCAGAGGCCACGCCCTGATCGAAGCCTCGCTGAAAGCCGGCGGCGTCGACAATGCCACCGCCATCGTTCTGGAATTTGACACAATCCCTGAAGTTACGCCGGATGTTGCGGAAGAGGAGGCAAAATGTCCGGACGAGCCGGAGGAAGGAGTTGGGGACGATGCTACTCCACCGACTGAATGAAGCATTTCCGGCCCTCTGCACCGGGCCGGAATCTCCGGACGAATCGTTCTTTGTCTATGCCTCCAGGCTCTCCGGCGAACTGATGCGTCTCCGGGAGCATCCGGTCCGGTACATTGCCTTTCCCTTCTGCTGCCCGTTGGATTTTCTGCTGCTTTTTCCGCGGGAACGCCGTCATGCCCTTCTCGCCGAAACCCTTTGTTTCGGGGACTGGCTTTATGCGGCGGCCGTCCGTTTGTACCGGCACTTCTCCGCGCTCCGCACGGTCCGGTCGGCGGAAGTCTTTGACGCGGAACGTTCGGCGTGGAAACACAATCCCCTGTTCTGCACAGGTTCGGGAGCGCTGGAATTCGTCCGGGGGATCTTCTCCGGAGCGCCCCTGACGATGACGGATGTCGGGCGACTGCTTTCCGCCGAGACGCGCTGGGAAGGGATGACGCTCAAAAACAGCATCGCACGCGGGAGCACCTCCCTGGTCTGCCGCGTCGAATGCGGGGAGAAGGACGGTGTCCTGAAACTGCCGCTCGCGGGGGCGGAGAAACGTTTTCTGCACGAGATGCACGTCCTTCAGGAGATCCACCACCCGAATCTGCCGCGCACGTTCCGGATTTCCGGCGCATCTCCGGTTTATGCGGTTCTGGAGTACTGTCGCACCGGGAGCTGTGTGCGGAGCCTTCCGGATTCCTCAGGATTTCTGGCAGCCCTGCGCTTTCTTCATGCGAAAAACATTCTGCACGGCGACATCCGGCTCTCCAATCTGGGGGTCCGCCGGGACGGCACACCGGTTCTCCTGGATTTCAGCCATTCCCGCAGGGTGGACGGTGCCGAACTGCTCCGGGAGGCGTCCGGAGAAACGGAACGAATCAAAAAACTGATGTCAGCATAAGGAGTCCTCTGCTATGAATGGAGTATCTTATTTGACGATGTTTCTGGAACCCGTCAAGCCGTGGCTGGACGATCCCGCAGTGAGTGAAATCATGATCAATGGTCCGAAGGAGATTTACATCGAGAAATCGGGCAGGCTGATCAAGGTGGATTCGGCATTCCCGAGTGAACCGGCACTCTTCGCGGCGGCCAACAACATCGCAAAATCCGTCGGGCGTATCCTCAATGAGGAATATCCGCGCCTCGACGCGCGGCTTCCGGATGGTTCCCGCGTCCATGTGGTGATTCCGCCGCTTTCGCGCTGCGGAACGGTGGTGGCGATCCGGAAATTCCGAACGGATTCGCTTCAGCCCGAGAACCTGATTGAGTGGGGAAGCATCTCCGAGGAGATGCTCGATCGTCTGCGGGAGCTCGTGCGGAAACGGATGAACATCCTTGTCTGCGGGGCAACCTCGTCGGGCAAGACATCCATTCTCAATGTTCTAAGCTCTTTCATCGACCCGGCGGATCGCATTCTTACGATCGAAGACTCCTGCGAACTCCAGCTGCGCCAGCCGCATCTGGTTCCCTTCGAGACTCGTCGCCCGGACAAGGACGGCAGGGGGGAGGTCACCTTCCGTGATCTTCTGCATTCCGCGCTGCGCCTGCGCCCCGACCGGATCATCCTCGGCGAAATTCGCGGCGGGGAAGCGCTCGATCTGCTTCAGGCAATGAACACCGGCCACTCGGGTTCCATGTCGACGATCCATGCGAACAATGCGGCGGACAGTCTGTTGCGGCTTGAAACGTGCGTGCTGTTCGCCGGCTTCGATCTCCCCGTTAACGCGATCCGGAACCAGATCGTTGCCGCATTGAACTACATCATCCATACGGGACGCCTGGAAGACGGCAGCCGCAAGGTGCTCGGAATCAGCCGCGTCCTGCCGCTGGACCACGGGGAATACCGTCTGGAGTCCGAATGGGAATGGATTCAGACGGGAGTGGACGCCTCGGGGAAATTCACGGGCGAATTCAGAAAAGTAAAACAGTAATCCGGAATACAGGGAAATGAAAGAGAGGCAAATATGAAACTCGGACATCTGATCACGTCGGGAACGGCAGCCGCCGTTCTGGTCTTCTTCTCCGGATGTGCAAACCATCTGGAAGACATTACAAAGGAAATACCGGAAAACACGCGCGAAGTCATGGCGCGCCAGTACATTCTGACCCCGGAAAAGAACACGCCGGATTCCTCGATATTCAAGGTCACGCTCGAACAAATTGAAAACATCCGGGTGACGACGTACCAGGTGCGCAAGATTTCCGCGATCTGCACGCCGTATGAGGGGTGGCGGGAATCCTATGAGTTTCTGGCGGGAGTCGGCTTGTTCCCGATCGCCGTATTTTCCAATGTGTTCAGCGTCTTCACGTTCGGGATATTCCCGTTCTCGTGGTCCAGTGAATTGACCAAATACGCCTTCGACGGGATGAATCCCTTCATGAATTTCGAGAGTTACAGCAGGACCCAGGAAATTCCGCTCAACGTGGAACGCACGCAGATCGACTCCTACACGGAGAACAAGCGCAACCCGCTGAAAAACGAGATGCTTGTCATCCGTGCCGGGGATGATGTCTGGCGCGTGAAGACGAACCAGCGCGGCGAAGCGGACATTGTTCTGCTTTCGGCCGATCCCGAAACCTCTCAACGCATTGATTCGCGCTATCTGGACATCTATCTGGAGAAGGACAACAAAAAGTACAAAACCGTCCCGATCAGCCGCCGCTTCCTCTCCCGGCTTACGCAGGCCAACGAAACGATTCTGCGGTATCGCGCCGCCCCGAGCGCCAAAGGGCTTGCCGAATGTGTGAAGAAACTCGAATCCCTCTCGTTCGAGGACGTCGCGTTGCAGCTGGAGGAGCGGGAACTCAAGGCGCACCCTGATTTCCGCCGGGAGTTCGAGCAGGCGTTTGAATAAGATATGGGGTCGCTGCACGATGAAGCGGAATGAACAAGGTTCCATGCTGATGGAGTATGTGATTCTGGTTCTGATTCTTCTTCTGGGTGGATCTCTCGCCCTGGGGGAAACGGGAACGACTCTCATCGAGATGGCGGGAGTCTCCGTTTCCGAAAGCGACAACTTCGGTC
>CASEFP010000044.1 GCA_949287225.1 uncultured Lentisphaeria bacterium | reverse complement strand
TCAATGAGCTCGGGCTCATTATTATGAAGAGGGAAATGCCGTCGGGCGGTCATCATAGCCCGACGGCATTCATCTTTTTGGTAAATTCCCACTCAAAAAAATCCCTCTTCCTCCTCACCATGGGGCTCGCTGGGCGCATACGGTATCCAAGCTGGTCATGATGGTTGCTGCGGCAATGGTCACGTTCCGCTGGAAAGATAACCCTGCTGAGCTGATCAGGCGCAAACTTCTGATTACAAAGAAGATCGTGAAGATGTTATGGATGTAAAGACTGCCGCTGCATACAGACGGGGACTCGGCGGAAAGCGGGTTCCCGTCCCGTTTCCGCCCTAATGTTGCGGAGTATGGTTATGGCGCGGTATCCCGTTCCAGCTGTTCGAGATACGCCAGCGCCTCCTCTCGACTTTCTCCGCACATCTCACGAGTCGGCTTCAGAGAGGCGCATACTGCGGGACGGTCCGGCGAATCGAATATCCTGCAGCTCATGTCGTCCGCCAGATTGACACACCGGGTGAACGCCTTTTTCCCGTGCGGCATACCGGGGATCGGAGCCGAGATTGATGGCGCGATACAGCAGGCGCCGCAATTTTTTCTGCATTTGACGATTTCCTGTTTCATACCGTATAAAATACATGCCCGGACGGAAAAATCAATCTCCGTCAGCCGTTTCCGGCACCAGAATCATCAACGGGTGAAACGGTTCGAGGCGTTCATGGAGAATTCCGTCCGACCATTTCAAAGGACGGACGGTGCCGTCGTCCGCGATACATTGCGCATGATCCAGAGGCAGGGAGCTTTTCAGCTCATGGGAATCGTAAACATCATAGGCGATATTGGTCAGCACCAGAATGGAGCGTTCCTTTTCACGCCAGTACTGTATCACGATTTCCGAACCGTCCGGAAAACGGCAGGGAAGCAGCGTCGGGTCCATCCAGTCCGTCAGGGCATGAAACATTTTCTGCCGCTGATGGCAGATCAGATGATAAACCGCCACGTTGTCTGCGGTTTCCTGTATCACATACGGCAGAACCGCAATTCTGCCGCCGAGCCTGTTGCGGAAACGGATCACCGCCGGATAGAGATGTTTCAGATCGTGATCCGCAAATCCGGTGACTTCCTCCGCCCCCGGTTCCGGAATGAGTCTTTTGACCGTGCCCCGCTGTGCAATGCGGCTCTGCATATAGCTTCCCGCATAAGAACCGAATATTTCCGGCATGACACACTGTTCCGCCGCCGCATAAGGCAGGGGAGTGACTGAGGTTACGCCGATCAGGGAACCCAGTCCTTTCCCGACGAGAATCTCCGCCGCGATCGCGTCCAGAAATACGCCGCCGCTCAAGACTTCTTCCGCTTCCCGTTCCGACAAAGCCGCGGCATGGATTCCGCAGAGAAAGGAGACCGGACTCTTTTCGTAGGTGTGCGGCAGTCCCGCGCTGTCCAGAATGTCGTGAAGAACGCAGGCGGGGAAATAAAGGCTGGTAATGCTTTTCACCGGAGCTTCATATTGCAACGGCGCATTCAGGTTTGAAAAAAGCCCGATACCGCGGCGGGCGGACGGCTCCGGCGCATGGCGCAGGACGCTTTGGAAGAACGGCATGGACTCCTTCAGCATCTTCGGGTAACGCGGTTCCAGATACGGCGTGTCGCCGCAGTAGCCGACCGTTGTGAACAGCGGCGCGTTCATCCTGTTCAGAAGTCCCTGCATCATGTAAAAACGTGCCACCGTGGCGGATTTTGAAACAGCCGTAGAGGGCGACGTCTCGATCTCCGGCGTATAATCCGCCGAGCCGCCGAAGATTTTCCGCGTCATTTCCAGATGATACAGACCCGCGAACACCATTTTGCGGTTGTAATCCTGATAGGGACCGATACAGGGGCGCAGGAGCACACGGCTTCCGGCGGCGATGTTTTCCGCGGTTTTCACCAGATCGTTGCCGGAAAGCGGAATTCCGTTGACACAAGGAACCATCAGCCCCGCGCGAACGGCGGGGTTGACCTTTTTTACCGCACGTCCGATACGGGCGGCGATCTCCTCCAGCCTTTTCCCGTTGAAGCGAACCCAGGTCCGCCGCAGTTCCGGATCGTTCAGAACCGCATCTTTCAGGGTGTCTGCATTCCACTCTTTTCCGGTCAGTTCGCGGAAGCGCCTCAGATGCAGGGGACAGAAGCAGCCGAGGGAGTTCCCGACGGTGTTGTTCATATACCGCAGATCGTCGTCCATGTAAAGATAGTCCGCTCCGGTCGCCGCCAGTTTCCCGAAGAAGAGATCAATGTAGGCGTCCAGTTTCGGATCCATGGGGCAGGGGAGGTTGTGCAGACAGCTTCCGTCGGCGGAGGTCAGCCAGAAATCATAGTCCGAATGGTTCCGGTGATCCGCCTTGGACTGCATCTGCATCAGGCTGCAGTTGATCCCGACCGTTCTGATGCCGGATTCGCGGAATGCCTTGACGCTGCGGCACCAGACACCGTATTCCCTTTCGATTTCCTCGGCGGAAAGCTGGTTCCAGACCAGATACTGTGCGTCGGAAAAGAGAAGGATGTCCCGGATTCCCGTTTCCCGGCAGTAGCGTATGGTCTCCCGCCGTATCTGCTCTTCGTTCCAGTGAGGAATGTAGAGCCGCAGAACCGGACGAAACGAATCGCGCGGAAAAAGTTCGGCATTCATGAATCAGCGGTATTTCTCTGCAAAATATTTGAGCAGTTCGTCTGCGATCAGTCTGCCGCCCTCCGGGCTCAGGTGAACGCCGTCCGCCACATAGAGCGACTTCAGGTCCTTCGCCCCGCGCATCGGCGTCAGGATGTCGACATAGTCCAGATTCAGTTCCCCGCAGAGTTTCCGGTTGACCGCGTCATACTGATCGACCAGTTCCTTTCTGCCGTACATCACCATTTCCGCCCCGGGCGCCATTCTGCCGGAGCGTTCCTCGAAAAGTTTTGCATACGACGGAGAGGGCGAAATCAGAATGACTTTTGCTTTGGAATGCCTGCCGATGAAGGCAAGAATGCTGCGGAGTCCCTTTTCCTGCCGTTCCGGCGACATGAGCGGCTTTTCAAATTTCTGCGTCCGGAGCGAACGGGTGTCGTTCTGCCCGAGGAAAATGAAAATCAGATCATAGGGCTGCGCGAAAAGATTGTCATACATGTTCTGCCGGTAGGCGTGCTTTGCCCCGGGGAGGGTGCCCGCGAGACGTTCCTCCACACGCTGCACGTAATCGCCGCCGACTCCGGCATTTCTGACGGAGACTTTATCCGGGTTGTATTTGTTCAGCCAGAAGGAAAGACGGTCGATGTAGTTCTGTCCCCGGTAGAAATCGGAAAGGCTGTCCCCGATGACGAGGATGTTCAGCTTTGCGGGCAGTTTCACCTTTTTCGCGATGGCGTCGGTTTTATCATATTCCGCCGGATTTTCCACATCGATGTAGGCGGAGGCATGGACTCCTTTTGCGGACGCGGAAAGTTCGATGATGCCTTTTCCCCGTTTTTCCGGCTGAACCGTGATTGTGCCGTCCGCCCCGGAATCAACGCTCTTTTCCGTTATGTCCTTATCGTTTTTCCGGCAGATCGTGATTTTCTGCGAAGGCAGGGTGGAATGGAAGGTCACGGGGGCAATCTGATCCGCGGAACGGATGATCTGCATCTGTGTTTTCGCCGTGATGGACGCGCCCTTTTCGGATGCGGTCTCCATCTTGTACCATTCCGCGATCAGTTTTCCGGCGCCGTTGACCTGCAGATAAGGCAGAATCTGGCGGCAGCGGGAGGGAATGACAAGTTTGAAATCGAACGTCTGGAAGGTGTCCGAAAGCTGTTTTTCCTCTCCGGGGAGGTAAACGGGAGCTCCCGAGCCGAAACCGTAGGTGAGGACTCCGGCAGTGAATTTCCCGCTGCCCTTTGCCCGGATCTGAATCTGAACCGTCGTGCCGGCAAAGTATTCGATCTGTCTGCTGTAGCCGAGCGCGCGTCCGAACACTTCGGTGCCGCGCGTGCCGGATTCCAGCTGAAGATATTTTCTGCCGTTTTCTTCAATCTGCGCAGTTTTCCCCGCCCAGTAGGGCGGAGTGTTCCAGCCGTACAACTGCCGCTGGAAATTATCATTTTTCAATACAATATTATCTGCCTGAACGCCGAGAGCGATGCAGACGGCAAACGTTGCGAGAGACCATTTCATGGATTCTGTCCTTTCCATTTATTTTGTTGTAATGTGAATCAGTCTGAAATCATGTTTCTGAAGTTTCAGGGGCAGAGAGCCGTTGCCGACAGGCAGTTCCCTGCCGCTTTCCCAGTCAACCGCCCGGACGGCATGAACGCCGGAAAGATCGAGTGTCCCTTCCGCCGTGTCACCGAAATTGCTTACCGCCGCAACGAGCTCTTTTCCCTTGCGGTAAGTCGTGATGCGCCAGTCGCTTCTGTCTGACTTCAGCGTTGCGGGATTCCAGCAGGGCGCGACTTTCACTTCCGGTGTGGAGTATCCCCATTGGTAAAGCCTGCGCCAGACTTTGGACCACTCTCCCGTGAGTCCGCCGCCGTTCATGACGAACGGCAGGTCGTAGGCGAGCGTGACGGCAAGGAAGGTGCGTGTCACGAACTCTCTGTTCTTTCCCGTGATCTGAACGAGGATTTCCGGAATCACGCCGGTCTGAAGCCCCAGAGTGCAGCTCTGGAGATACCCCTCGGTGAAACGATCCTGAAAATCCTTGCTTCCGTATTCCGCTTCGAGGTCAAGCGCGATTGTCCCGAATGCGAGTACGGGCACGAGATTGGTGTTCGTCATGTGCAGAGTCAGGACGGGGCGGCCGTCGGGGAAAGTCTTCTTTTCCTGATAGAGCATGACGGCGGTCCGGCGGACAAATTCACGCAGGGCGAAGATGTCGAAGTAAGGCTGCATCTGCCCGTCTCTGCGGCGCCATGCGGGGCCGGTGACGGGGTTCGGATTGCTCCAGTCGCGGATATTGTCGTAGTAAATCCCGTCCATGCCTTCGCGGACCAGCCGGCGCAGGTAATAGAGTGCCATGTCCTGATAGCTTTTGACCGGCGTATTGTTGTAGTCGTCCGCATTGCCCGCGCGGTAATCGGAGCACCACCATTCATCCATATAGGTCTTGTATTCCCGCCAGTCCAGATGCGAGAAGCGGGAATTCAGGTAGGGCACCTTGTATTTCGCCTGCTTCGCATATAGAATCCCGCGTTCCAGGTGTCTTTTCAGGAAGTTTTTCTGCGCTTCGCTGAATCCTCCGCCATGACGTTTCACGAAGTCGGAGACGGTCTGTTTCTCCGAATCCGGCGTGAACTTCTTTGCCGCCAGATAGTTTACGAAGGAGTAGTCTTTGCCGAGCGGGAAGAAAAAGGTCGATCCCCACGAACCCCAGCACGAAGAACCCGCGAAAGTGCAGAGATTCCAGCCGTTCGGAAGCGTGGCGCGCTCCAGCAGTTTTCTGCGGTAGTCCGGCTGCGGCTTGACGGGCGTCGCCTGAAACGCCTGCTCCAGCGTGAATTCCTTCTCCCATTCCGTCGGCAGGTTGACCAGGTGAATCCGCAGTTCCGTGCGATCCGGCAGGGAGACCACCTCCAGAGCGTCCCCGTCGGGATTCAGCGACCAGCCCCGGTCGCTTTCCGACATCCACGCGATTCCTTTTCCAAGCCGTCCGATCCAGACATACGGGCGGAAACTGCCGGAGAGCTGGGGCGTTTTTGCGGACTGCGAACTGCGCCAGATCACGCCGTCTTTTTCCGGCAGGAATTTCGCATCGTTGTATTTCATCCGGTTGCAGAGCGAATGAATCAGCTTCGCATATTCCTTCTTCAGCGGAACCGTCAAAACCGCGGAATTGATTTTCTGCATTCCGTCAGGGCGGAACTTCATGGTGAAACGGTAGAAGCCGTCGTAATCCATGACGCCTCTGACCTGCACCGTTCCGCCGCTCCAGCGAAGCCCGGATTCCGTTCCGATCCGGTCGGGGCTCTGCTCCGTAAAGCGGAAAGAGGTTTCCTTTACCGTTTCCCCGTTGATCGTCAGACGTATGGGGGCGGCAAGAATATTTTCCGTATCCGCGGCTGTTACCCGGTCGAAAAATCCGTCGCGGAAACGATAGCCTGTAAGCGTTGCCTCTGCACTTCTTTCCGTCGGACAGGTGATTGCCTTGAACGGCGGAATGATGACCCGATCACACCCGATGGAGTTGTGTTCCCACGGGAACTTTTCGATCAGGAAGGAACGGCTCTTTGTTACTTTTTTCCCGTTCGCATCGGTCAGCTCCGCGGAAAGGATGTATTCTCCGGCCTGCGGCTCGAAAGGAAATTCCGTTTCGAATCCGTAAGAGGTTTTCACGCCGTTCCGTTCCGCCACCGGTTTTCCGTCTTTCGACTGAATGCGGAAGATTCCCCGCTGCCAGCCGGAGACCTGTTCCACCGGATTGCCGAAGCGGGCGCGGACTTTCTTATAATAGGGATACACGCCGATTTCCAGTTCGGCGGAGCGTTTCTGATTCGGATTGATCCAGCGGGTTTTCAGCACGGGATCATAGATGAAGGTTCTTTCATACAGCGTCTTTCCCGTTTTCATGTCTTTGAATGCGGCGGACAAGGTGCGGATGACATTTGTCTTTTCAGAGAATTCAAGGACGACCGGCACGGTTTTTCCGGGCGGAACGGTCAACGTTGAATCCAGTGAACGCGGCGCGGCGTCGGAAACCACTGAAATGCGGTGCTGAATCTCCCTCGGCGCCGGAGACGGATTGGTTACGGTGAATTCAATGCGGAAATCTCCTTTCGCGGCGTCTTTTCCAAGTCCTGTGAAAGAGACATGAGGAGTATCGGGATTCCACTGGAACAACGCCATTTCCTCCGGGTTGCTGAAGACAAGCGTCTTTTTCAGCGTGGTCTGTTCCGCGGGATACTGCCAGGAACGTCCGGCGAGGACTTTCCATACATCGCCGGGACGCGGAGTCTCCTGGAACCCGAACTCTTTCAGCGGAATCCGCGCTTCCAGTGTCCAGAACCCGTTTTCAAGTTTTGATTTGAACTCAACGGCGGGGTCCCATGGCTTGTAATCCGTTGCCGTTGTGCCGCCGTTGACGACCGGATATTTTCTGTCGAAAAGGACTCCGGAGGGATTGACGATAAGCTGGTAGACGAATTTCTCGTCCGGCGGGCAGATCACCACTTCCACATTGTCATCCAGATAGACCGCCCCGTCCCGTTTCTTCACTTTGTTCAGGAGCGGCACATTTTCCGGAGGCAGTTCCGTCTTTGTTGCAAAGTAGAAATACTCCTTGTCCATCCCGAAATACAGCGTACCCTGACGGCTGGAGAGGTAAGGGGAATTGTGTCTTACCAGCCCGTAGACCTGAATTCCGTCTTTCCATTCTCCGGCGGAGAGCGTTCCGTCCATGACCGGTCTGCGCTTCATTTCCGGCAGACTCGCCTTCATCTGTTCCGGCGCCGCCGCACAGCAGAAGAGGAGGGCGGAAAAAAACGCTGTCAGCAATTTTTTCATTTCTGTGCCTTTCCTGTTTTCATATTTGCCTGATATAATTGATTGAGTTCTTCATCCGTGATTCTGCGGGCGTAGACCATGAAGTCGTCCAGCAGATAATTCCAATGCGAATCCGAACCGACGGAGAAACTGTTCTCCGGGAAGTCGCCGTCTGTCAGCGCCATGCCGTTGGCGAAAACCTTGGACGGCTGGTCGTCCCACTTTACGAACAACTGGTCTCCCGCCCAGGAGAACGCCAGCATGTGCCAGCCGGAACAACCCTTTTTTCCGGTCGGAGGCGTCGGATAGACTTTCACGGGAAGCCGTTTCCCATACAGAAGCATCAGGTGAAACCCGCGTTCGCACATGCAGATGTTTTTCGGATCGTTCGCGCCCTGAAGCCCGATGTAGCCTTTCCCCGATTCTATCGCCCAGAAAAACAGGCGCGGGAGATTCTTTTCCGTCTCCCAGTTCAAGGGGCGGTAGAAGAAGACAATGGTTCCGGGACGGTCGAAATTCAGATTGTCTTTCCGCTGGTAACGCAGCTTTGCGCCGCCCTTTCCGCAGAACAGCGCCCTGCCGCGCAGACCGGATTCAAAGCGCGGCGTCCCCGCTTTCCAGACCGGTTTCTCCCTGCCGGCGCTCAGATCGGCGTCGATGCTGTCTTCAAACCCCTGATAGAATGACAGATCCTCGCTGAACAGCGGAAAACGTTCCTGCGCACAGACGGGCAGCAGAAAAAAGAGCAGAAAAAGGCCGCGCACAACTATTCTCCTTTCCAGAAAAATGATCTTCCTGCGCTTCCCGGTGCATCAATGTCACTTGCGGAAAGCCCGTTGACATGACCGTCGAAGAAGAGAGTGTTGAACTTCCCGTGCCTGCTCGTATCGAACCAGGCGGAACTGGCAGCAGAAGGAAATGGTTCGCCACTGCCTATATTGTGAGCATTATCAAAACCGTCTGGATCGGAATCAGCAGGGTTGTTTCTTGTTTCTACAGCATAAAAAATACGGGAGTGATTTTTTACCTGACTGAATTTCTGGACAGTACTCCATGCCGTGCTTGCATTCAGTCCAATTCCTTTTTTAGGATTAAAGGCATAATGCTTGGGCCCGTTCCCGCTTCCATCAATAAATTTATCTTTCCTTACAGAGGGACACATGTAAGGATACGCATAGCGACTTCCATCTTTCAACTGTTGGGGGTAGACAATTCCAATTCCCCCCAAAAGTTGTATCCAATATTTGTCGGAATAGTCTCCGTAATTACTGGTGCAGTGCATCGGCAGGGCATAATCATTGTAGGAATCCCTGTAAAGGAAAATTGCGGTTCCGGCTGTTTTTAGGTTGGAACGGCAGGCGATTCCCTGCGCGGTCCGTTTCGCTTTGTTCAAAGCGGGCAGAAGCATCCCCGCAAGAATGGCGATGATCGCTATTACTACGAGGAGCTCTATAAGGGTGAAAATCCTCGTTTTCGCCCTGGAAGTAAGAACAGAGGAACAGGGAACTCTGAAGTAAGAAGGAACGGGAAAACATTGGAACAATCGAATATTAGAACAATTCAACAATGGAACGAAGAAAGAAGAAGCGAGGTTGGGCAGGAATTGACTGCGTTCTCTTTGGGAGACCGTTCCAAGCCGCGAATTACGACAGATCTTGGCATTGGAAACAAAATCATGGCGGGGGAGTCGCTCCGCGAGGCTCTGAAAAACATTTGCATCATAACTGGATTCGGATTTTTTCATTGTCTTTCCTTTCCTTGGTTTTATATTCTTCAACGTTCCGTACTGTTTCTCAGAATCAGATCAGGCTCAATCGTGACACTCTGTCTGCCGCCTTCTTCGAGAATCCTTACAACATGCCTGCTCAGTTCCGCCGGATTCTGGTCGATGGTCGATATCTGACAGTCGAAAAGAGAGCTCCAGACCGTGTTCAGGATGCCGGACACCATGAGATCTTCCGGCACTTTCATGCCGGATTGCTCCGCCATCTTGATGACACTGTATGCCAGGCCGTCCGAACCGCAGAGTATGCCGTCATACGCTTTGACATGCCGGAATTCCTCCGGTTCGATCAACTGGGGCGGAAAAGTGGTTTTACTTTGGTAAAAAAGCTCCGGCGGGCGAATTCCCGCCTCTGCCGCCGCGCGCTCCGCGCCGCGAAGCATGCAGTGACTCGGGTGCCGTCTCCAGTAATCTGCGGATTTCGGGACATCGGCGCTGATCCTGCTGAAAAAGACCAGCAGTTTTTTGCAGCCCCTTTCGATCATGTGGCGCGCCATCTTGTAGCCGCCGGACTCAAAATCGATCAGGACGGTGCTTCCCGGCGCTTCTCCCTCCGCGTCGAAGTGAACCAGCCCTACGGAACGGAGATTTTTCCAGGAATCCAGGAACGGCGCCCGCCAGTAGCTTCGTCCGCTGTAGACCACTCCGCGGATCGGCGCCCGGAGCAGCTGCGTCAGGCTGGCGCGTTCAAAAAGCGTCTTTTCTTCCTCCGGACCGCTCAGCAGGGAAAGATTGATCGGGAACAGTCCGTTGCGGAACACTTCTGCCCGGAGCGAGGAATAGGGTTCGCTTTCATGGAAAGTGTCCTTGGGGAGAACCATCAGAATCAGCCGGTGCGTCAGGTTGGAAACGTCGGACATCTTCTGATTGATGAAGATACCGGTTCCCCGCACTCCGCGGATCAGCCCCTCTGTGCGAAGCAGTTTCAGGGCACAGTCGATTGTCCTGTGGCTAACCTTGAAATGTTCCGCAAGTTCCAGCTTCGAGGGCAGGTTCCCGTTCGGGAATTGACCGTGCAGGATGCCCTCCCGCAAAGTATTGACAACGAGCTCCGTCTTTGTCTGATCTTTTCTCGACCGCATTTTCCCAGTTCTTTTTTTATGTGGTTTGATATTGTGGTTTATTAGTAATTATAAACATAAAAAGAATAATGTCAAGGGGGTAAAAAGAAAAAACTCTCTTTTTTTTGAGAAAAGCCATCTGTTGAACCGGATGTTTCATGAAAGTTTTCCGGTTCGGCTTTTGTTTTTCTGCGACATCCGGAAAATATCCTGCGTTTTTTTCAGTTCCGGTATTGCAAAAATCATTAGAGCGAGGTAATTTCAAAAGTTTTTAATTCGGCGGGATGAAAAAAGAGGCAGAAGGTTCATTTTAACTTAGGGATACCAAACCTGGAGGAAAAATGAACGATCTGCCGAAGCTTTACTTTACAATGGAAACGTATCTTTTTCCACTGCTGGAAGAAGAATTGTGCGAATTAACC
>CASEFP010000043.1 GCA_949287225.1 uncultured Lentisphaeria bacterium | reverse complement strand
GTACGGTTACTTCGTACTTTTTCCCTTTCCATACGCGTTCATATCTTGCTCCCGCCACCTTACTGACTTTGTCCTGCGGTTTACGGACAAGATTTGCCAATGGATCACGAGCAGCAATGCTTTTCAAAAATTCTCTATCCTATGTCGGTGCAATTCCGGTCTTTGTGGATATTGAGCCGACGACCCTCTGCATGGATCCGGCAAAACTGGAAGCTGCGATTACACCGAAAACACGTGCGATCATCCCCGTTCACGTCTACGGGTCCACCGCAGATCTGGAAAAAATCCTGGCAATTGCCGATAAACACGGAATTCCGGTAATTGAGGACTGTGCACACTCACATGGGGGCATCTGGAACGGCCGCGGCGTCGGGAGCTGGGGCAAAGTCGGCTCGTTCAGTTTCCAGCAGAGCAAGAGCATGGCCTCCGGAGAAGGCGGCATCTGCATTACGAATGACAAGGAACTGGCGGATAAAATATACCTGCTCAAACATATCGGGTATGCACGCGGACTCAAGCAGGGTCAGGGGATCCGGGCGCCGGAGGATCTGCTCTGCCATAATTACCGGGCAACGGCATTTCAGGCAGTAATTCTCTCCGAACAGCTGAAAAAACTGAAGGAGCGTGTCGCCGCCTACTGGGACAGTGCGAAATTGCTGGCCGCAGCTGTCGAGGATGTCCCCGGCTTCCGCAGTCAGGCGCCGGGACGTCTCTCGGATCCCCAGGGCTACTACTCCTTCCAGTATATTTTTGACGGAGAACAGTTCCACGGCATTCCTAAAAACATCATTGACGAGGCATGCGCAGCCGAAGGATTCCGCCCCGGCAACGGAACCCATGAGGCCGTTTACCATCAGGCACTCTTCAATCTGCGGAAGGAAAAAGGGCAGTACCGGTTTGCCGAAGGTGATTCATGCCCGGTCTGCGAAGCGATCGTTCCGAAAACGCTCGGCATTGCGCACCAGGTGCTTGCCGAGCGGAAAACCGTTGAGAAAATTGCCGAAATCATGCATAAAGTGACCTCCAACGTTGATGAGCTCCGCAAATATATGAAAATGAAATAACCATCCCACCTCCCCTTCCCTCCAGAAAGGGAGCGGGAGATGTTTCAAGCGGAAGGTTCCGGCCTGATAAAATCGTGCCGGAACCTTCTTCTACGTTTTGGCAATGAAATTTTTTTGAAAAAATACTGCCGCCTCTGTGAAACATCGTCCTGTTTTGATGTTCATGAATCATGCCGCATGGCATAACTCTATGAAACTTATCTTTCCCGATAACATCAAATTATATTTTCTTCCTTCAACAAGTCCTCAATTGAATCCATTCGAACATCTTTGGCAATAGATACGGATCGTAAAAATTCCATAATGTCATTTCTGATGCGACAGCGGATGTTTGCAATGCCGCAGACGAAGCCATCGCGGAACTGTCCTCTGGGAAAATTATGATTCTTTGCGCATGCTCTTATTTGTACCTTCTCATGCGGGGAATCGTATTAGTTGAGAGTTCCACCCTTTCCTTTTGAAAAAGTGCGCATTTTTCAGTCTGAACAGTATGCTGTTGCCCTGCGTGCTGGAAAGGAAACTCCGCCGCAGATTTATACACAGAATCATCTATTTCCGCCCAGCCTCGGAAGCGGACGGATATTAAGGCATTCATTCGTGTATTCCGTATCTTTATCGAGATTACTGTACCGGACAAGAGAGCCTGATTGATTCCGTAGTAATCCATTTCGCCAAGCAAGGCTTTTCATCGGGAACCCCGCCTCCGTTGTAGTAACTTCCGATTCGGCAGTTTGCATCAAAAAACATCAGTTCTTTCATGGGAACATTTCCATTTTTTATTTGGAATTGACATATTTCCGAAGTTCGTCAACGTTGGAAGCTACTTTTCCTACAATTTCTGCGACCGTTTCAACCGTTTTCCTGTCGGCAAGCACCGGATGCGAAACCCCAAGCGTTCTCGGGAAAAGTCTCTCGCAGACCGGACACGAATCAGCTTCACCGAAGCGGTATTGGCCTTTTTCCTGTTTCAGGTTGAAAAGCGGGTGCCGGTAAACAGGTCCGTGCGTTCCGTTTCCGATGGAGAACCCTTCCGCAGCGCAGGCTTCATCAATCACTTCCTTGGGAATATCCTTGAATTCCTCCCCGTCGAAAATATAATGAAACGAGTAATATCCCTGCGGGTCGGCAAGTCGTCCGGGTGCCTGGACACGGACACCGGGAAGACCGGCGACGGCATCGGTCAGAATTTTTGCAGCTGCTCCGTAGGCTGCAATCCGTTCCCGCAGACTTTTCAGCTGTTCGGAGAGGATCACCGCCTGAAACGCGGTTGCGCGGTAATTGTGGCAGATCATGCCCTCGGGCGCCTGAATTCCCTGTCCCTGCTTGAGTCCGCGCGCATAGCCGATATGTTTGAGCAGATAGATTTTG
>CASEFP010000042.1 GCA_949287225.1 uncultured Lentisphaeria bacterium | reverse complement strand
TTCGATTCTGCCGTTAACTGATTGAGGTATATGAAAACCTCCCTGTTCAAGTCTGTGTGTTTCCCCGACTTTTGTTTCTCCAATCGAAAAGCCTGCGACCTCTGCTCACCGGAGAATTTGTCGGGAGATCATCGGAAACACAGAGGAAAATGCGAAAACAGTAGATTCTCTCCGGCACTGCAAATAGACTAATTTTGCCTCAAAATCAGCCCCGGAAACGAAAAAACCGACCGGAGGTCCGGTCGGCGGAGAATTTCAAAAATGGTGGCGGCTACCGGGTTCGAACCAGTGACCTGTGGATTATGATTCCATCGCTCTACCGACTGAGCTAAGCCGCCGTATCAAACGTTTTCCGATTGACGGGAGTTACTATATTGCATGTTTTCCGGATTTCAAGTCCATATTCCCCTTTTTTCAGGGAAAAACTCTCCTCCGGGACAGCTGTGCGGCTAATCAAGTTTTCCGTTGAGGGCTTTTCCCAGCTTGACGACAAGTCCCCGGTAAACGGCGAGCATCCGGATGAACGCAAGTTTTTCCGCAAGCGTCAGAAGCACATAAATAACAGCAAGAGCCGTCACCACAATATCATTTCTCACAACAAATGCAACAAGAATGAACAGCACAAGAAACAGCACGGACACCACCACGGTCGCCTGTTTCATCCGGGAGGCCAGCGCAAGATCTCCGCTGCGGCGCAGTGCGCGCTCCTCCTGGGGTGTGAACGCAATTTCTTCCATTGGCTTCTTACTCAAAATAGGTCGCTCCCGAGTTTGCCGATTCGCAAATCCTGACTTTGGAAACGTGAACCGTTTCCGTATTGATTTTCGCACTCAATGTCTGATAGATGTACATCGCGAGATTTTCACTGGTCGGGTTTTTGGTCCGGAAAGCCTCGTGCTCATTCAGGAATTTGTGGTCAAGTCCGGCGAGAATCGCGTCCAGTTCCTTTTTGAGCACCTTGAAGTCCACGGCGATCCCGATTTCGTCCAGCTGCGCCGAACGGATGAAAACTTCCACCGTCCAGTTGTGGCCATGGAGATGGGAGCAGTCGCCGTTGTAGCCCCTGAGCTGGTGCGCCGCGGAAAATTCTCTGCGAATGTCCAGTTCAAACATGATAATCCTTGCTGCTATGATTTTTTGGAACGATTTGCATCAGGCATTCGTTCCCGCCTGATGCAGGCGCGCCTCCGCCCGTTTCAGCGCAATCCGGAACGCCGCCGCCAGACTTCCCGTGTCAGCCATCCCTTTTCCGGCAATCTCGAACGCTGTTCCGTGATCCACACTCGTGCGGATGATCGGAAGTCCGAGCGTCGAATTCACACCCCGGTCGAATGCCAGCATCTTGAACGGGATATGCCCCTGGTCGTGATACATCGAGACAATTCCGTCAAAACGGTCCAGCACACTGTTCAAAAACAACGTGTCGGGAGGGAAGGGGCCTTCCACGTTGAATCCCGCATCACGCAGATGCGTAACGACCGGTTTCGTGACAAGCTCATCCTCCGTGCCCATGTTTCCGTTTTCGCCGGCGTGCGGATTGATTGCGGCAATGGCGAGCCTGGGGGCGGGGATTCCTTCTGCGCGGATTGCATCCCGGAGCAGACGCGCGGTTTCGATGATCCGGTCGAAGGTTGCGAACTTTGTCACATCCTTGAGCGCGATATGCGTCGTCACAAACGCGATGCGCAGGTTCCCCGCGGACTGCATCATTGCAAAATCGTTCGTGCCGCAGAGTTCCGCGATCAGTTCGGTGTGTCCGGAGAAGGGAATGCCCGCAAGATTGACCGCCGCTTTATTGACCGGGGCCGTGACCATCGCGTCGATCTTTCCGGAGAGCGCGTCGAGCGCCGCCTGCCGGACGGCCTCATAAGCCATCTTTCCGCAGCGTGCGGAAAGAGTCCCGAACTCGAATGCGTCTGGCAGCATGGAACCGGTGGCGCGCACCTTCCATGGCAGAGCATGCCCGGGTAAAAAACGCTGCGCCGCGTCCTTAAAGATCTCCGGGCAGCCGTACAGAATAATTTCCGCCGTCTCCTCAAATTCCGGATGGGCGTCAAGCATGCGTACAACAATTTCAGGACCGATCCCGGCGGGATCGCCCATGGTCAGTGCGATTACGGGGTTCCGTTTCATTGTGATTCAAGCGCAACACCCGGCCGCCGGGCGGAAAAACGCTGCCGGCGCTCCGGGTGTTCTCCATATGCTCTCGTGAGCAGTTATTTGTTCTTGAGAGCGATGTACTGCGCCTTCTTCTCCTCGAGAAGCAGCCCGACCTTGTCCGTATCAATCGGGAAATAATTTTTTTCCTTCAGATAGTCCAGGAAGTCAAGCCAGTCCTGATGGTTCCAGGAGGCGTTGTGCTTTTTCACAAAGTTCATCGGAATCGGGGACTTTGTGAGCTTCTTGAGATTGCTTTCAGGCTTGGAAAGTGCTTTTGCCATTTTCTTTACCCCTTTCGGTTAAGTGTTTTGACAACGGGAGACTTTCATGCGAAAAACTCAATTTCAGATGTTTGACGAACCGGTCAAAATCTCCGCGCATATAATTTACAGCCTTTTTCATTTTTTTCAAATCCGTCTTTTTTTTTCATCGAAAATACTTGCGCTTTTCCCTTTTTCATGCTAAAATGAATGGAAAAAATCAACATCTTCAAACCGATTGGATGGATTGTCATGCAGAAAAAATTATACGCTGTGATCGGGTGCCCGGTTGCTCATTCGCTTTCGCCGGTGATGCACAACGCCGCTTTGAAGGCGCTCGGGCTGTCCGCGGAATACATTGCGCTTCTGGTTCAGCCGGATGCGCTTGAAGCCTTTGCACGGGAGGCACGTGAGAAACTTGCCGGATTCAATATCACCGTTCCGCACAAAAACGCGATTCTTCCCTTTCTCGACGAAATTTCGCATAACGCCGCACTCGCCGGAAGCGTCAATACCGTCACCGTTTCTGACGGGCGTCTTTCCGGAACCAGCACCGACGGATATGGACTGGAGGCCGCGCTCCGGGAATCCTTCTCCTATGAGATATCCGGAAATACCGTGACCTTTATCGGCTGCGGCGGCGTGGTCAAGGCGCTTGCCTTTCATTTCGCCTTGAAGGGCGCCGGGAAAATCCGCCTTCTGAACCGGACGCTTGAAACCGCGGTAAAACTTGCGGACCATCTGCGCACGGAATTTCCCGCACTGGACATTGCGGCCGCGCCGCTGGGGGACGAGGAGAGAACCGAAGCGTTTCTGAACGAGTCGCGCCTTGCCGTGCAGTGTACCAGTCTCGGACTCAAGAAGGACGATCCCGCTCCGATTCGGCCGGAGCTTCTCCCACGCGGCATTTTCTTCTACGATACCATTTACAAGCGCACGAAACTTTTCGACTACGCGGAAACACACGGCATTCCCGCTTCCGGCGGCCTTACGATGCTTCTTCATCAGGGCGCGAAGTCACTTTCGATCTGGACCGGAATTGAAGCCCCCGTCGAGGTCATGCGCAAGGCGCTTTACGAAGCGGCTGAGTCCTGAATGCATTTTTTCGCAAGATTCCGGGAAAAAGAGTTGAAATAATCACAAAGTGCGCCATTTTATACGTTGAACGGCTTTAGTTGCCGTAAGGAACATCAAAACAGGAGAGAAAACGATGCTGAAGGTAGGATTGAGTTCTTACAGTCTTTCAAGAGCGATCAACAAGGGCGAAATGGATATTTTCGGAGCGATCCGTTTTGTTGCCGAACGCGGAGGAAAACATATTGAAATCGTTCCCGGAAATTCCTATGTCGTGACCGGAAATGATGCGCTTGCGGCAGATATTGTGAAGGCGGTCAGGGAGGCTGGAATGGAAATCTCCAGCTATACGATCGGAGCGAATTTCCTGCTTCCGACCGCAGCGGAAGTCCGCACGGAGATAGAACGCGTCAAAAAAGAGGTTGAAACTGCGGCGAAACTCGGTGTGACCAGAATGCGCCACGATGCGGGCTGGCGGCCCATTCCGGAAACGACTTATGAACAGTTTGAAAAGGACCTTGTCATTGCAACGGACGCCTGCGGGGAAATCGCCGACTACGCGAAACCCTACGGGATCACAACCAGCATTGAGAACCATGGGTTTCATTTTCAGGGCAGCGAGCGCGTACAGCGCCTCATTCTGGCTGTGAACCGTGACAACTTCCGCACCACGATGGATGTCGGAAACTTCCTCTGTGTTGACGAGGATCCGGAAGTCGCCACGCAGAACAACGTCCGCTTTGCCTCCATGATCCACTTCAAGGACTTCCATATCCGGCGGACGGCGCCGCCCTGCAAGGACGGCTACATTCAGACCCCGCACGGCCGTTTCATCCGTGGCGCGATCACCGGTGACGGTGATGTCAATCTTCCCGCGATTGTCCGGATCATCAAGGAGGCCGGATATGATGGATTCCTTTCGATCGAATATGAAGGCTGGGAAGAGTGCCGGAGCGCCTGTGAACGCGCTTTGAAAAACGTTCTGGCGCTGGTCGAAAACAACTGAAGACATATCCCGTTGAGGCACGCACATTTCGCGTGCCTTTTTTGTATCCGCAATTCAGGAGCGGCAGCTGCGGCGGTATTCACGCGGACTGACCCCGTAGAATGCGTGGAACTGGCGCGTGAAATAATTCGTGTCGGGAAATCCCGTGTGCATCGCCGCTTTGCCGATCGAGCCGGAGAGCCGCAGGAGCGATGCTGCTTTCTGAAGCCGCAGCCGGAGAAGATAGGTGACCGGCGGCAGGCCCGTCATGACGCGGAACTGCTGGCGGAAGCTGCTCTGGGACATATTGACAAATGCCGCCATCTCCGGAAGAGACCATTTCCTCGCACAGTTCCGGTCCATTTCCGCAAGAAGGCGGCTGATCTGGTAGACGCTTGTCGTTTTTTCCCGATTTCCGCTGACCCGTGCATGCCGGATGATGCAGGCGATCAGATGAAGGAATTCCCCGAGGGCCGCTGTTCGTCCGCCGGATGCGCGGAACTTTTCCTCATGGATGATTTCGTCCGCCAGATTGACAGCTTTTGTGAAGTGTTCGCGTTCGAGTGTAAGCATTTCGGTTTTCGTCCGCAGACTGGAAAAAAGTTCCGGCTGAACGCAGAAGAGCATCTGATAGTTCGGCGTGTTTGACAAATCGTGCTTGAACAGCTCCAGAATCTCCTCTGAAAACAGAATATTATAGATGCCGAGGTGTTCCGTGTCCCGGTAGCCGTGGGGGCGGCCGGGCGGGATGAGAAAGACATCGCCCGCACGGATCGGCACGCGTTCTCCGTTCATGAAGTGCCGGGCGTCCCCCTCGCGAACAAGCACCAGTTCATAAAAAGTATGACTGTGATCCTCCGGCATCGTCGTATTGCTGTGAATACAATATTGGACGCTCAGCGGGAGATCCTGCCAGTACATATGCGGAAGCAGGCGATTTTGTTCCATGAAGCCGTTCCCTCTCAGTAAGAATATTGACGGATGCGGATAGTATAGCCTGAAAAACGGAAATAAAAAGGGGCTGGAGAACTCTTTTTGTCAAATAATGCTGTTTTTTTTGAAAAAAGTCAAGGTTCGACAGTAAAAATCCTCTATATTACCTCCTACCTCATGGAATCCAAACGCCAATCAGAAAAGGGAAAGGGCAAGAAGATGCTGAGCGGGCAGTTGAAACAGTTCAAGACACCGGGTGCGGAATACCGCGGCGCACCGTTCTGGGCATGGAACGCAAAACTCGAATCGTCGGAACTGATCCGTCAGATTCATCTGATGAAGGAGATGGGGCTCGGCGGCTTTTTCATGCACTCCCGTGTCGGATTGAACACCGAATACCTGGGCGGGGAGTGGTTTTCCTGCGTCCGTGCGTGCATCGCCGAGGCGGAAAAACTCGGGATGAACGCATGGCTTTACGACGAGGACCGCTGGCCTTCCGGCGCGGCAGGCAGTTTGGTGACGCGCGAAGACCGTTTCAAACAGAAATCGCTTTATCTTGAACTGCCGGGCAGCGTGAAGGAATCCAATGGAACGGGAAATTCGCTTGCCTGGTATGCTGTCCGGCTTGACGGCACACGTCTGCTCTCCTGCCGTCGTTTCGCGGATCCGGAGGATATGACTCTGGCGGACGGGGAACAGCTCCTCCGCTGTTACTGGTGCCATGCGGAAAAATCATCGTGGTTCAACGGGGAAACCTATCTTGATACAATGAACGAAGAGGCGGTGAAGCGCTTTGTCGAGGTGACCCACGAGGCATATCGCCGCGAAGTCGGGGCGCAATTCGGAAAAACCGTTCCCGGTATCTTTACGGATGAACCCTGTTATACCCATTTCAACGAGAAGAAGCCGTTTCTGCCGTGGACGGATTCCATTCCCGGAAAGTTCCGGGAAAAATACGGATATGATCTTCTGGATTTCCTGCCTGAACTCTTTTATGAGACCGCAGAGGAAGTTTCCCGCGCACGCTGGAATTTCTACGATCTGATTACCTCGCTGTTTGTCAACGCCTTTTCCCGCATCATCGGAGAATGGTGTAAGGAAAACAATATGAAAATGACCGGGCATGTGCTTGCAGAGGACACCCTGAGCAGCCAGACTCTTTATGTCGGTTCCGCCATGCGCTTCTATGAATACATGCAGGCGCCGGGAATTGATCTTCTGACCGAGCACTGGAACATTTTCAATACCGCAAAGCAGTGCGTTTCCGTTGCCCGTCAGCTTGGACGCGAAACCCGTCTCAGCGAAACCTACGGCTGCACCGGATGGGACTTCCCGTTCTTCGGACACAAGGCGCTCGGCGACTGGCAGTTCGCGCTCGGCATCAACCTGCGCTGCCAGCATCTCGCATGGTATTCGATGTCAGCGGAGGCCAAGCGCGATTACCCGGCAAGCATCTCCTACCAGTCTCCGTGGTTCCGGCACTACCGCCATGTCGAGGACTACTTCGGACGGATCGGAAGCGTGATTTCCGATGGGGAGGAGATCCGCGATATTCTGATGATTCATCCGGTCGAATCCTGCTGGAGTCTTACCTGGGCCGCTGCGCGGGAGACTCCGGAGAAAATCCTGAAACTGGAGGCTGCTTTTGTCCGTGTTCCGAATCTGCTGCTTTCCGAAAATCTCGATTTTGATTTCGGCGACGAGGAGCTGCTTTCCCGGTATGGGAGCGTCTCCGGAAAGAGTATGTGCGTGGGGAAGGCCTCCTACAAGGCCGTTGTGATTCCGGAACTCAGGACCATCCGCTCCACAACGCTCAAACTCCTTGGCTCCTTTGCGGAGCAGGGGGGGACAGTCGTGTATCTTGGTGCGCCGCCATGTTACGTGGACGCCGTCCGTTCCGGCGAGGCGGAGCGCGTCTATGAGAACTTCCGTGCATTGTCGGAGGAGGCTCTGCCTGGGGAACTTTCGAAGATTGCGCGGAGAGTCTCTCTGACCACGCCGGACGGTGCGCAGGCGCGTCCGCTGCTCTGCCGTCTTGCGGAAAACGGAGAAGCCCTGTCGCTCTTTATCTGCAATGTCGGGAAGGAGTTTTCCGAAGATCATATGAGAGAATGTCTTGTGCGGGAGAGAACTCTCGTGTTCCCGTCGGTGGACGTCTCGGTGGCCGTTCCGGAGCGGGGGAGGGTTTATGAGCTGGATCCCGAACACGGCACGATCCATGCCGTCGATGCCGTTTACGAGAATGGCGCTTACCGCTTCCGGACTTTCTTCGATGAACTATCCTCGCGTCTGTTTCTGATCACGCGTGAAAGTGTCGGTGCTGTGCTGCCCGCGAAAAAATACACGGAATACCGCACCGTGAAGGAGCTTCCCGGAACCGGTTGGAATATCACGCGCGATGAGCCCAACGTGCTTGTCCTGGATCATGCCGCCTGTTATGTGAACGGCGAAAAAAAACATGACCGCGCCTATATTCTGAAGATCGATGACGATCTCCGGGAGATGCTCGGCAAACCCGCGCGCGGCGGCGCGATGGTGCAGCCGTGGCTTCGGGAAAAGACGACACCGGCCCGGACCCTGGATGTCGTACTCGAATACGCGTTCGACTGCGAAACGCTTCCGGAGGAGGACTGTTTCCTGGCTGTGGAGCATCCCGAACTGTACAGCATTCTGGTCAACGGCAATGCGCTTGATCCGAATACGGATTCCTGGTGGGTGGATCTTGTCCTCCGGCGGCTTCGCCTGCCCGTGTCATTCCTGAAGAAAGGCAGGAATGACATCACGATCTCGTCCCGTTACCATGAGAATCTGCCGGGACTGGAGGCGATCTTCCTGCTTGGAGAGTTCGGCGTCACCGGGAACGATGTGCTCTGTGCCGTGCCCCGGACGCTTTCCGCGGGCGACTGGTGTGAGCAGGGCCTTCCTTTCTACTCGGGTAATATGAGCTGCGATATCCCGCTCGGCGAGCTGCCTGCCGAAGGCCGCATTTATCTTCGCATGCCGGAGTGGCGCGGTGTTGCGCTTGGCGTCCGCGTCAACGGCGGTGAGGAGATTTTCCTCCCGTGGGCGCCGATGCGCGCCGATCTTACGGAGCTGCTCCGGCGTGATGGAAGTGATACGGTTGCCGTCACGGTTTACGGGCATCGCCGCAACGCATTCGGGCCGTTCTACCTGAAGGAGAAATGGCCGGCGGGGACCGGACCTCTGCAATTCAAGATGTATGAGGTCCCTGAGCGTCAGCTTGTTCCGTGCGGGCTTTTGAAGGCGCCGGTTGTTGAAACGGAACGGTGATTCTCTCTGCCTGATAGCGGATAACGGGGACGTGAATTTACTTTGCGTCCCCGTTTTTCATGGGGGATCTTTTTCCTGAAAATGCCTTCCGCAGTTTCCTGCGGAAAGAGGCAATTTGGCGTTTTGTTGTAACCAGAAGGAAAACAATCAGAAGGCCACCTGGCGCGAGAAAGAAGGCAGGGGGTCCGAATTCCCGCAGAAGGATGGCGCCGAGCGCTGCTCCCGCGATGAAACAGGCGATTACCAGATAATAACGCAGGAATTTGTTCCGTTCCGTGCTTTCTCCGTTGATGAAATGGCGGAAGAGGGCTTCTGTTCCGCTTCTGAGATTTCCCGTGCACATCGTGGAGGCGAAAGGGAGTCCATGCACGCGCCGGAAGGTCTGGACCTGAAGCGCGCAGACAAAGGAGATCAGCGAATTGACCGCAAAATCAAGATCGCCGTATGGAATGAAAACGATCGGTGCCAGACATGCCGTTTCCAGAATCAGTATGGTCTGATGCCACCCGATCCGGTGCGAGGAGGGATAGTTCCGGTGGATCCATTCCGCTGCGAACACGCCGAGCGCATAGGAAAAAATCGCCACAAGATATTTCCCCGCGCTTCCCCATTCCAGGTTTGCCAGATTGAAACCGAAGAGTACCATGTTTCCCGTGACGGCGTTGGCAAACACTTTTCCCCGGCAGAGATAAGTGTAAATATCCAGAAAACCGCCGACCATGCTCAGAACGCAGGCTGCGACGAGACGTTCCGCATTGGCATTTTGTGAAAGATCGCTGCTCATAATTCCTTTTCTGCTGTTGTGGTAATATACTTTGCCAAACGGGAAAATACAAAAAACGCCTTTCTCTTTTGAGACGGAAGAATGCATAGGCATTCTTCTCTGGGTCAAGGGTCGCTGCCCCTTGCGCGGTCCAGCTGCGAAAGCTGGTCGCACGCAGTGCGAAATCTCCCGCCCGGAGCGGTTCAGACCGCTCAGTGACGAGAACTTTTCGTTTCGAAAAGTTCGAGAGCTCCGGGCGTATTCATTGAGACGAAAGAATGCGAAAGCATTGTTTCGTCTCTTTTATAATTTTCAGCCGCGAGCATTCCAGGAGTTGCCCCGATGTCACGTACTGTGCCGGCGGCTCTCGAAGCTCCGCTTCTCGTCCTTCAGCACTTGGAACCGCCGCCGGGGGGATTTCGTGCTTTGCACGACCAGCTTGCGCAGCTGGACCGCGGCAGGACTGAGAGGAGAGCACGAATCAAAATTGCTGTCGCAATTTTTTTAAATAGCGCAGCTACGCGCGCAGATTTTATTTCGTGCTTCGCACGACCAGCTTGCGCAGCTGGACCGCAGCAGGACTGAAAGTCCTGCACGAATCAAAATTGCTGTTGCAATTTTTTTTAAATGGATTTTTCATTTTTCCTCTTGCAAATTATTCCATTCCGCTGCATTGTAGGAAATGGAAAATCATCAACCACTAACCACAGGGGGGAATTTTTCATGAACCGCAACGTGAAAATCGCATTTTTCGACACCAAACCCTATGATCGTCTTTCCTTTGACAGTATGAAAGACCGCTATGGATTCGAGATCGACTATTTTGAATCCCGTCTGACTCCCGTTTCAGCAAAACTTGCGGAAGGTCATGAGGTTGTCTGCGCATTCGTCAACGACGACATCTCAGCGGAAACGGTGGAACAGCTGATCCAGTGCGGCGTAAAACTCATTGCCATGCGCTGTGCCGGATTCAACAATGTCGATCTGGGTGCGGCGTGTCACCGTCTGGATGTCGTCCGCGTCCCGAAATATTCGCCGTACGCGGTGGCGGAATATACGCTCGGGCTTCTGCTCTGCCTGAACCGCTGTCTGCATCGCGCATTCTGCCGCATCCGCGAAAACAATTTCTCGATCAACGGTTTTCTCGGCTTCGATGTGCACGGCAAAACGGTCGGCATCATCGGGACAGGCAAGATCGGGCAGACCTTCGCGGAGGTGCTTCAGGGATTCGGCGTCCGGATCCTCGCATACGATCCGTATCCGAACGAAAAGACGGCCGCGGAATATCACATGGAATATGTGGAACTCGAACAGCTCTACCGCGAAAGCGACATCATTTCCCTGCACTGTCCGCTGACCCCCGAAAATCGTTATCTGATTAATCTGGAGAGCATCGCGATGATGAAACGCGGCGTCATCATCCTCAACACCAGCCGCGGAAAACTGGTCGATACACAGGCATTGATCGATGCGCTCAAAACCGGGCAGGTCGGCGGCGCGGGACTCGACGTCTACGAGGAGGAGGCCGACTACTTCTTCGAGGACCGCTCGGACAAGGCGATTGCAGACGACGTGCTGGCGCGCCTGATGACGTTCCCCAATGTCCTTGTCACTTCCCATCAGGCGTTCTTCACGAAGGAAGCCATGACCAATATCGCGGAAATCACACTGGACAACATCCGGGATTTCTCCGAAGGAAAACCTCTGAAAAACGGTATCTGCGCGGACTGCAAGGATCATCCCTGTGCCGGTCATAAAGGATGACCGCCGGAAAGATTATGCCTCGCCGACACGGTTCTGCAGACGGTAACGTGCCGGCGGCATTCCGAGCGCCTTCCGGAAAACCCGGTGAAAGTAAGCGCCGTCGCGGAAACCGCAGCGCCTGGCGATGGAATCCGTTGTGAAGGCGGAATTGCGCAACAGCAGTTTCGCCTGCTCCAGACGCTTTTCCCGCAGAAGGGTGCAGAAATTTTTCCCGAACAGTTTCCCCACTGTTTCCGAAGCGCGCGCCGGGGTGAGGGAAAGCGTTTCAGCCAGTTCGGGAAGGCCGATGGGACGTGCAAGATTCAGTTCCAGAAAGGCTTCGATCATCTCTTTGCGTGAACATGGAATCCGCTGCACTTTTCGCGTGCCCAGCGCAAGATTCGAAGCGATAAGCATCCCGTAGGCGAGAAAGGCCTCCTCCTCTCCGCGTTTCAGTTCGGGAAGCGGTTCGGATACGGAATAACGGGGCAGGCGCGGCGAAAAGAGAGTGTCGGCATCCCGCCGCATATGGAACGGACCGGCAAAAAGGACGCCGTAAAGTTTTTCCTCCTCCGCAATTGGAAACACCGCTTCGCGCATGCCGCAGTGACAGCATTTGAAAAAGGGGCGCATTCCCTGCTGCATCAAACGGCGCTGCACCTGATCGCGGTCGAATTCCATGCAGAGTTCCGTCAGTTTTTCCCGGTGTTCCTTCAGACGTGTGCAGTAGATATTCAAATGATAATGGGGCAGCGGCACGTTCTGAAGCTTTCCACTGTAATCATGGCAGCAGAGACGGCAGCTGAACTGCCTTTCAAAAACACGCATCGCATTTTCCAGTTCGGAAATCCGTTCTTCCATGGGCAGAAATCCTTTTTTGTTTAGAATAGCATAAAAATACATCAAAAAAGCAAAAAAGTCCATACTTTTTCTTGTTTTTCTCCGCTATATTTTCAGAAAACCCAATCAAAACAGGAGGTGTTTCATGAAGACGATTTCCTACCGGATGGAAAAGGAGATTCCGGTCATTGCTGAGGCGGATGTTCTGGTTGTCGGCGGAGGTCCGGGAGGACTGGGGGCGGCGGTTATGGCTGCGCGGCAGGGTGTCCGTGTCGTGCTTGCGGAGCGTTACGGCTGTGCGGGCGGCATGGCGAGTTTCGGCGAAATCACGCCGTTCATGGCGAACCATCTCAACGGCGTGACTCTTGACAAGCCGGTCTTTGTCGAGTGGTGCCGGAAAATGTGGGAATACCGCGACGATGAGGTGAAAGAACCGGTGTTTGATGAAAAAATTATTCCCGGCACCCGGATTTCCAAGGACATTGCGATGCTGGCGATGGAGGATCTCCTGTTCGAGGCGGGTGTGAAGGTCATTTATCATCACAATCTTGTGGACGTCATTATGGATGGTGACAGGATTGCCGCAGCGGTGTTCAGCTCGAAATCGGGTCTCTGCGCGATTCAGGCGAAGCAGTATGTGGACAGCACCGGCGACGGCGACCTTGCCGTGCTTGCCGGCTGCGATTTTGAATTCGGCAACAAGGACGGATTCTGCCAGCCGATGACCCTGTGTTTCAAACTCGGCGGCGTGGATGTTTCCCGCATGCCCGACCGGGCGGGAATCAACCGTCTTTACGACGAGGCGAAGGCGGCAGGCGAAATCGAATGCCCGCGCGAAAACGTCCTCTGGTTCCTGACGCTCGAAAAAGACGTGATCCATTTCAATACGACGCGCATCATCCGGAAAAGCGGCGTCAACGGCCTTGACCTGTCCGACGCGGAAATCGAAGGTCGCCGTCAGCTCCGGGACTATCTGAAATTCCTGCGGGCGCATGTCCCCGGATTCGAACATGCGCGAATCCATTCGATCGCGCACCACGTCGGCATTCGCGAATCGCGCCGGATCGTTGGCGAGTGCTACCAGACGGAGGCGGATTTCGCCGGGGCGAAAAAATATCCCGACGGCATCGCGAAAGTGCGTTATCCGATTGACATTCACAATCCGTCCGGTTCCGGCACCACCATCCGTGTTCTCCCGGAGACGGAGTGGTACGAAATCAGCTTCCGTTCACTGATTCCGAAGAAGTGCGCCAATCTGCTGATGGGCTGCCGCGCCGTGTCGATCGACCATGCCCTGCACAGCAGCGCGCGTGTCATGCCGCCGGTCTGCTCCATTGGACAGGCCGCAGGAATGGGCGCGGCGATGGCTGTCAAAAAGGAATGCCGTCCGTCCTCGCTCGACGGTGTCGAAGTGAGAAGGAATCTTGCCGCCGCGGGCGCTGATCTCTGAAGGACGGGGAAAGACGCCGTCAGGGGCTCTGAAAACGGAGATCGGGCGGCGTCTCAAACAATGTTTTCCACTGTTCCGTCCGGAAGGCCAGCGAACAGACGGCGCAGGTCGGAAACGATCCTGCAAACTGCGGATACAGGCGCATGACAAGCTCTGCGACGGTCGGATTGTGCCCGACCAGAACCGCGTTCCCGCGTGCGTCGTCCCAATGCGAAATCACCTGTGCCAGATCGGAAACAGAACCGGTGTAGATCAGAATATCCGTCCCGATCGCATCCGGGGAAAAACCGAATGCGGAGGCAAAGATCCTTGCGGTCTGCAGCGCTCTGTGCGCGGGACTGGTCACGAGCATCTGAATTGCGGGAATGTTTTGTGCGGCTTTCTGTGCCGCGCGTTCAGCTTCCGCGATCCCTTTTTTCGTCAGATTCCGTTCAAAATCGGAGCCGTTCCGCCCGAACGGTTCGGCTTCCGCGTGGCGCACAATGGTCAGATATTTCATGATTGCCCCTCTGCTTTTTCTGCTGTTTACCGGACCGGCAGTTTCACAAGCTGTTTGGCAAGGTAATGTTTCCTGTTCAGGGTGAGCGGTGTAATGAAAACAGCGTCCGCCATGTCGTTGTAATGGAGTTTCCGCATTGCCATGGCAAGGTCGGTGGCGGAGTTGATGTTGGTGGCATTGATTTTCACGAGCAGGTCGCCGCGCCGGATCTCGGGCGGGGTGTTCGGGAGAATGTCGCAGACGACCAGTCCGGAGTCGGGCGCATAGGGGATCTCGCGTGCCAGTTCCGGCGTGACGACCGCCAGAGCCAGGCCGAGTTTTTCCTTTGCGTTTTCCAGCGCGTTCTGATAGGTGAGTTTGCGCGGCGCGATCCGGAATGTTCCGCCGGATGCTGTCCCGATCGTGACAATCTGATCGGGTTTCAGGCTGATGAGGCTGCGGCTGAGTTCCAGAAGACCGGAGATTTTTTCCCCGTCGAAGGAAACAATCACGTCACCTTTGCGCAATCCGGCCTCCTCCGCGGGGGAACCTGCGATCAGGTCGGCCACGACGGTTTCATACGTGCCGTTTTCGAGTTTCCGCTGTCCGGGGACGATCCCCAGGAAGAGATGGCGGAAGCGTTCCGGGGTCATCCATTTCGCGATCACATTCTCGATCCGGAAAAGCGGTATGGCGAAGCCGATTCCGGGCGCGTTCTCATAGACGGACATGTTCATGCCGATGACTTCGCCGTCAATGTTGATCAGAGGTCCTCCGCTGTTGCCCGGGTATACGATGGCGTCGGTCTGGAGAATGTCTGAGAAGATGACATGCCCCTTGTAGGTGAATTTGCGCATTTTTCCGCTGAGCGTGCCGACGGAAATGGAGCTGTCGAGTCCGAACGGATTCCCGACGGCGATCACGGTTTCTCCGAGATAGAGCTTCCCCGTGTTGTCGCAGGGGATGGCCCGCAGGTTCGGCGGCGGATTCTTGATCCGGAGAAGGGCGATGTCGTTGACCGGATCGTCCGCCACGACTTCGGCATCGCAGCTCTTGCCGTCGGTCAGCGTGACCGTGATGCGGGTCGCGCGGTTCACGACATGCGCATTCGTCACCACCAGGCCGGAGGCGTCAATGATGAAGCCGCTTCCCAGGGAGTAGGTTTTCTGCTGTTTCTGCGCATTGATGAATTCATCAAACAGGTTCTGAAAGGAATTGTTGTAAGTGGAGCGTGTCACGACCCGCTCGGTTCCGATGTTGACGACGGAGGGCATGGCCGTTTCAATGGCCTTGACCACCTCGTTGCGCCGCCGTGATTCTCCGAGCTCTCCGTGATTCGGGGGTGCGGATGCGGGTTTCTGCGTCCGTTCCGGCGAAAAAACAAGGAACGCAAGCACAATTATCAGCAGCACAATGATAAACAGACTTGATTTTTTCGCATTCATGAAGAATATTTCCCTATGATGATCCAGTTAAGAATAACCGAAACAACGAAAAATGCAAACCGGAAAGCAAATTATTCCCGATACTTTTTCCATTCCTGCGGTGGAAGACGCGTATGAATCGGAGATGCAGTCCGCCTGGGAGCGTCTGCCGCAAGGTGCCGCTTTGCGCCTGACCGACGGTTCCTATGTGCGGATTCTCTCCCGCGGCGTCTGGAATATGGAGTCCGGCCCCGATTTCCGCAATGCGGAAATTCTGCGCAACGGAAAAATCCTGCGCGGCGACATCGAACTGCACCGCCGGAGTTCCGAGTTCATCCGGCGCGGGCATCTGGACGATCCGGCTTATCTTGACGTGATTCTACACGTCGTTTCGGAGGACGATCTCTCCGCAGATCCGGAGGCGCCGCTGCGAGAACTGCCTGTTGCGCTGATGAAAAAAGAGGATTTCGATGCGCTGCTCCTCCATCCGGAGCAGTATGGCTCCTGCCGGGTGTTTCCCTTCATGGAGAAGAAGCTTCTGCGTTCTTTCTTCACGGACGCGGGCATGGCGCGCATCGGAAAAAAATCCGAAACCGTTCTTGCTTCCATGATTGCCGGTGGAAGCATGCGCGGTTTTCTGGAACCTCTCTTTGCCGCGGCAGGATACAGGAACAATACTCTTGCTTTTGGCGATCTTCTGAAGCGTTATCTCAAATATCCGGAGGCGGCAAGAAAGAGGCACTTCCGGGCGATTCTCTGGGGGGAGTCCGGTCTTCTGCCCGATCCCTCTTCCGAAACGCTTCCGGAGGAGTGTGCGAAGTATGCAGAAGAACTCTGGAAGGAGTTCTGGAGTCTCCGTCTGTGCGCCCTGCCTGAGATCGAATGGCGGCGCGATTCCGTCCGCCCTGCGAACACGCCGGAGCGGCGTCTTGCCATGCTCTGCGTTTTTCTCGAACGCTTCACGGAAAATCCGCTTCCGGCGTTTTCCGCGGATCTGCTTTCGATGGACGCGGAGGCGTTCCGGAAAAAATACCTGCGCATCTTCCGCTGCTCCGATCCGTTCTGGGATTACCGCTTCCATTTCCGTTCGCTCCGGGCGAAGCGCCCGCTTGCGGTGTCGAGCGCCGCGCGTGCCCTGACCTTTATGGTCGATGTGCTGCTGCCCTCCCTGGTTGCCTATGCGAAACTCCGGAAGAATGAGGCGCTTGAGAGGAATGCCCTGCGTGTGCTGGAAACTCTGCCGGCAACCGAGAGCAATTCGACATTCCGCAAAGCGGTGAAACGCTGGTTTCCCGGGGAGGAAACGCAGATGGAAAAACTGTTCTCCTCCGCCCTTCTGCGGCAGGGATGTATTCATATCTACCGGAATTACTGTGCGGGGAGCGCCGCTGACTGCGGAACGTGTCTTCTCGCCAATGCAAAAGGATGAACCGCCATGGCCCGCGGAAAGTTGAAAATCGGAATCAGCGCATGCCTGCTCGGGATCAAATGCCGTTACGACGGCAGGGAAAAGGGGGATTCCCGGATTTATGAACTGCTCAAGGACAAGGTGGAACTGATTCCGATCTGTCCGGAGTTCAACTGCGGACTGGGCATCCCACGTCCGCCGATGCGCCTGGAGGCGTCACCGAAGGGGACGCGCATGAAGGTCATCGAAACGGGCGAGGATAAAACCGATGTCATGCGGGACTGGATCAATGTCGAATTGAAACTTCTGGAACGAATCGACATCGCGGCTTTTATTTTCAAGGCGCGCTCCCCGAGCTGCGGCCTGCACGGCGTCGATCTTTTCAGCCCATCGGGCCGCTGTCTGGGAAAATGCGGCCGAGGACTTTTTGCCGCCGCGCTGGTGCGGAAGTTTCCCTGGATGACAGTCTGCGAGGAGGGGGATTTCCCGGAGATTGCCGAAAAACTGGTGATTGCTCCGTCCCGTGCGGAGAACCGGCAGACAAACTTCTTCCCGGAATGAATTTCCTTTTCCGCGGGACGGTTCGTCCGCCATCTATCCTGATCGGATTTTCTTCCTTTCTGCCGGATGGCGCTTACTTTGCGGTATAACGCCGGAGATCCGCGGTAAACTCCTCGTCCCACGGATAATGGATTGTGAGAACTTTTCCGGAACGGATCGCTGATTCCGCCGCATAGAGTCCCGGCAGAGTCATCCTCAGACCGGCGCGAAGCGGAATCGGTGGCTCTTTCGCACCGCTACGGAGCGCCTCCATGAAAATCTCCCATAGAAAGGAATCCGCTCCGCCGTGGCCGAAGGAATTTCCGGAACTGTATCCGGGGCGTATCCCGGATTCATAGGGAGAGAATCCCGCCGGCAGTTCCGTCAGCTCCGAAGTCCCGCAGAGCAGATTCGAATTGAACATCGTCCTTTCCGGATACCGTCTCCCCCTGCTGGAGAGATGTTCAAAATAGCCTTCCGTGCCGAATATTCGGAAACTGTGAAGACCGCAGCGGGCATTGTTGATGAAGGAGTTGCTCAGGCGCACGGTTACGCCGGAAGCGGTCTGAAAATGCGCGCACATTTGGTCGTTTGCATACTCCTGATCGGTGACATGACTCCCCGTCGTGACACAGGAGACCGTGCGCAGATCCTCGTCCATGAGAGAGAGCAGAGGCCCGAGTGAGTGCGTGCAGTAGCGGATCGGCATGGAGGACCATTTTTTCAAAGGTTTCCGCCACGGCGTCTCCTCCCAGAGCGAGCGGCAGTCGTGAATATATTCCGCCTCCATAAAATAGGGTTTTCCGAGAAGTCCTTTTCTGTGGAAATCCTGCAAAGCCAGAATGAATCCCCATCCCATCGTCGTGGCGCCGGTCATCAGCATGCCGGGCACGGAAGAGTGGAGCTCCCATAACATCGCGGCCTCCTCCAGTGTCCGGACGCTCGGAATGTCGGAAAAGACATGAAGCCCCTTTTTCAAAGCCTTTGCGCAGAAATCCGCATGACAGTCCGCGGGCGTTTCGACCATCACGATGTCCAGTTCCGCCTTATCCAGCATTTCGTCATAGTCTTCAAAAAACGTGACTCCGGGGAGGCTTTCCGCGAGAGAGGGCTGTCCTTCGCCGGGGGAATTGAACCACAAGGAGGGGGTGCGGTCGCATGCGGCCGCTCCGACGATTCCATCGATGTGTTTTACCACGTTGAGAAACATGCTGCGGCCGCGATGTCCGAGGCCGACGACGCCGAGTTTGAATTCCGTTTTCATCTTCTTTTCTCCGATTTGTTGGGATTCTTATTCTATTATATTGATTTTTTCCCGATTCGGCAATAGATTAAAATAGGACAATCAGGTCAATAAATAGAAGAAAAGAGCCATATAATCACAAAATAAGGACGGATGATGAATCTTTACACGGAACAGTATCATATCAATCCGATTCCCTTCGATCCTGCCGACGACCGGATTCAGTTTTACTGTTCATTCATTTCTCACTGGCTTCCGGGATTTGTCGGGCGAAGCGCGGGAGGGGTGCATGCGGTTTATTCTCTGGTTCTGCGGGGAAAATACCATGTGCAGTACCCGGATTGCCGTTACACCGTGCCGGAACATCATTTCACGATCAACCGGATTTCCCGGCCGTATCTGCGCGCGGTGACGGCGGGGAACTCTCCCCTGGTCCGGAAATCGTTCATGATTCACAGGAATGCATTTCACGACATGCTTGTCTCGCGCCTGTTTCCCGCCGGGCATACGCTGATTTCCCTGCCGGATCCGGGAAAAATCGAGGGGATCATGGACACGGTTCACGCGCAACTCGAAGATCCGGACGCGGCGGACGAGGGGATTCTGGGGGGACTTTTCTTCCGTCTTCTGCACGAACTGCATGCATGCGGAAAGGCGGACACTCATTCTGACGCACTGAACCATGCGCTTTCATTCATTGCAAGGAATCTTGCAGATCCGGCCCTCTCACGGGAGCGGATCGCCTCCGAATGCGCCGTCAGCGTCCGGACACTTTCGCGTCTGTTCCGGGAAGAACTCGATACCCAGCCGGGCGAGTATATCATCCGTGCGCGGCTGGAACGAGTCCGGGATATGCTGGCTCTGCCGGGTTTTTCGATCAAGGAGATTGCGGAACTCTGCGGTTTCCGCAGCGCGGGATTTCTCGCCCGCCAGTTCCGGGAGCGTTATGCAATGACACCTCGCGAATACCGCGACCGTTCCCGGTTTCCGCGCTGATGGAGGTGTCACTTGCAAGAGCAGGGGGCCGGAGAACAGATACCGGCGGAATCGCGGAGTTATTTCAAACAAATATTTTACACTGCGATGCTCTGCATTACACAAAGAGGTCCGCGCTCTTCTTTCCATCCCTGTTCGCTTCCGCTTCATAATCAGGGTTCCGGGGAAATCTTCCGATGCGCGCGTCTGCTCTGAACCGGAGTTGTTCATTTCCTGAGCGGATGAAGCCGGACGTCACACCAGTTCGCATGGTCGCCGACACTGCCGTCTCCTCCGTCTTCCGCAATGAGTTTCACAATCTGCACTCCGGTCAGATCAATGCGGAAGGGTACGGCATTTCCGCCGGACTTCAGAATACCGCTGTCGAAAACCTGTCTGCCGTCTGCAAGGATCTTGAAGCGGCATGATGCATACTGATTTCCACTTTTCAGCCAGCCGGAAACACCGACGGCTCCCGTGAGCTCTTTCCATTTCCTTTCCTCCAGCGCATAAACCAGCTCGCTGAAAGCATGGGCTCCGATACCCTTGTCAAAATTCCTGGAGCCGACCCGCAGCCTCTGGCGGGAACAGTCCATATCGCGGCTGATGTCGCCCCATCCTGTCGTCCCGGAACGGAAAGGCAGATCACTCAGATAAAGAAAGTCGTTTGAACGGAGTGCAATGTTTTTTTCCGCGATGATTTTTCCTGCGGAGATCAGACGAATGGTTCCTTTGCCTTCGAGGTTTGCACTTTTCGCGGAGATTGTGATGTTCATAGTCCGCATTTCCCCATTCTGCAGTGAAAAATTCCGGGGAGTTGCCAGACATTGAAATCCCTCCGGCATCCGGATGTTGAGAAGAACATTTTTCCGGGAATCTTCGGAATGAATTTTCAGCTCGACTCTCCGGGGATGACCGGGCATCACATGAAAGACAGCATCAGCCGGATTGATTTCGAGTGTGGTTTGGACTTCCGGCATCTGAATCGGACGTTTCGCCGTTTCCTCTTTCCGAAGGCGGCGGAATTCCGCGATCCGTTCCGGGGTGTCGGTCAGGAGAAGACATGTTTCGAATCTCCGCAGCGTCAGGCTCACCTGTCCGTCCTTCAGGGGAAGGATCCGGTCATGGAATACATCCAGCACACATGGGACATTTCCGACGTCAAGCAGCAGACTTTCTCCCTCTGTGCTTCCGATCAGCCAGAAATTGCGGTTACGCTGAAAAAAGGCGGAATCATATGGAAAATTCACTTTGATTCCCGCGTCCTGAATCACCTTGCGGAAGAGGTCGGTGTGCGCCTGATAATTGTGGTAATACCATGCGTTCCAGTCCGGATAGCGGTGCCTGGCGAAGAGAACCTTGCCGTCCGCAGCCCGGAAAATGATTTCATCATTTTTTTTCGGAATCACCGTCATGCGCAAGGCGCCCGCCGGTCCGGAATTTTTCCCCAGTGACGGCCTTGATTCGCCGAAGACGGACCGGAAGGCAGTTTCCGTGATCTCCTTCCGATCGATACCCGGACTCAGTTCGAATGTGAACCCGGTAAGCGTTCCGGCCGCTTCCGTACTGAGCGCGTCAGCGGTTTCCAGACCGGTTCCATAGAGGAAGAGAATGGAATGTCTGTTCTTCTTGAAGCGTTCGATATGTTTCCTTCCCGCATCATCAATCCATGGAATGCCGGCAAAGATCAGCAGACGGTACTGATCCGGATCAATCAGTTCCAGATGGTTGTCCGGGAAAAAATCTACCGCAGTTCCCGTTCTCACGTAATTGCTCATATAGCAGCTGTTGCCCCAGAATGCGGTTCTGGAGGCCCGCGGATAGACAACTGCCACTTCTGCCGTGCTTTTCCGGTCGTAATTCATCCGGATGGCCGCGGCGGCGATGCTTTCAAGTTCCGCGATTGTGCGCAGCAGCGCAACATTGCCGTAAACATTGCGGTGATGATGAAGAGAAAACCAGGTGTTGCCTGCGCCGGCGATGAAAAGGGAGAGAAATTCCCTGCGCATCATCATGACGGACTCATACAGATTCTGCGCGACACCCCACTTTTCATCCGGCCAGAGATAGGTCCGCATATCCGCGTCATGCCAGTAGAAAATTCCCTGTCTGCGCATGAATTCCAGACCCAGGGGCTGTGGAAGTGTGACTCCGCCTGCCGCACGATCGACGTAGATGGAGGACGAGACCAGAAAGTCAAGTCCTTTTCCCGGTTCCGGATCCTCTGCCAATGTGGAGTAATACGCTCCGACCAGTGCCCGGTTGTCTGTCAGTTTTTTTACATGATCCGCCAGAGAGAGCCGGAGTTTGGAAATATTTTCCTCAACGAACTGGTTGTAATCGCGGACAATGCGGTCATCCGCCGGATCGCATAAATATCCGGCACGGTATACACTGACGAAACTGCCAGGCGGAGGAAGGATTTCCTTGAATTCGACATGTCTGGTATTCCAGGACTTGTTCAAATTCAGAATATTGCCGTATTTTTTGCGGAGAAAATTCCGCCATGCGGCGATGCTTTCCGGATTCCAGTCCGGACGCTGCAAATCCTGATCCCAGTAGCGCCATTCCGCAGTTGCCCCGTAATTGATCTGGAATCCCAGTGTTCTTTGCGCATATCCTTGATTCTTGAAATGGGCCACCAGATTTGTCAGAGCCGTCTTTGCATCCGCCTCGAATCTGCTGCTGTTGAAACTGGCCGTGATCACTCCTCCCATGGGGTGCAGCTTTCCATTTTCCAAAATGGTGAATGCCGTTTCCGGATGGGCTGCGGAATACCAGGTAATCAGTTCAAAATGCAGATCGGGAATAATATAGGCATCCGGATAATCCTTGAAAAGTTTCTTCAGGACTTTATCGACCTCGGAATAGTCATATTTGTCCGGACCTTTCCATCCGATATCGATTTGAATGATGATCACGGGAACGCGCGTTTGCGCAAATTGTGCCATCGGGGCATTTTTCTCCTGATGGTAAAGGCGGTCAAGCGATCCGAAGGAGGTCAGCCAGCGGAATGCGGAGGCATTCACCGCTTTACCGTCAATATGCAGAGTCAGTGCTCCGTTGACCGGTCGTAATTCTCCCGGCCACTCGGATGCCCGGCCGGAGATGGCGAACATTGCCGCGGAAAAGAAAATCCAGAATGTTTTCATTTTTCGCTCTCCGATTGGCTTATTTTTCCGCCCGAAGCAGGGATGCATTCATCAGTTCAAAAGGTTTTTCGCTTTCCCATACGATACGCAACTGTGCCGTATCCGGCGGAACATGAAATCCATATTTTACTGGTGACTCTCCTGCTGTGCCCTGCTGTTTGGGTCCACTGGTTCTGCCATTGATGTCGAGAGGCTCCAGATACCATCTGACGCAGCCTTTCCCCTCGCTCCGGATGGAAAAGTTCAATTCCATGCTTTTTTCCGGCACGAGGTCATTGGTCACGACTTCGCAGCGGATCGGCGTTTTATTCCATCCCCATGGTGAAACGGAAGAAATTCTGCTCCATTCCGGCGGGAGAAGTTCCCCGGCCGGCATGATGGCAAGACGCCGGAACTCCGCACGGGAATCGCTCGGACCTGCTTTAATCCGGAGTGTGAGCTGCAAAGCACTTTCCGCTGCGGTGAAACGGAATCGGAAAGGAGTCCATGCCAGGCTGTGTGCTTCGATATCGTGTATAACGGCAGCTTTCCAGTTTGGCGGAAACTCAATCCGGATTTCGGCTCCCGACGCGATATTGTCCGCCTTAAAATCAAATTTCAGATCATACTGCCGTCCCTTTTCCAGCTTGATTCTCTGAAGTGCCCATGATTCTGTCTTGTTGTCGTCAATCCGCTTCAAGATCAACGTATTGGAGCTTATGGTCGCGTGAAGCGGATGAAGCAGCCAGCCTTCCGGAGAGGCAAAATTCCCATTTGTTTCAAGCGTGATTCCCCAGAGGGGAACGCTGAAGGCCAGTGATGCAGCTAATAAAATACTTCTCATGGTCTATCCTTGGATTGGTGGCGTGTTTTCAGTTCTGCCACCAGAGATTGGTTGGCGCGTAAAAGGTTTTCGCCCAGAATTCCATTCTTCCTGCCATGTTGTTGCCGGCAGTTTTGATGTATTCCGTATGTCCGTCGACGAACAGGAGATTGGTTCCCTGATGGAGTCCGCTGATATTGTTGTCTTCTCCGGCACGGGTTGTCGGTGATCCCCATGTCTGCCCGAATTCATTGACGTTCGGCATATTGTAGAATCCGGCAGGCCCATCCGGCTGGTTGACATACTGCAGTCCGTCCGCCAGAATGATCATTCTGGATGTGGTCTTCAGTTTGTTGACATTTTTTTTCAGTGTTGTCAATGCCGCGTTGATGACATAACTGGAATCGGGATTTACATTCGGGGTCGGAGTCCAGCCATATGGTTCTTTTCTTGCGGGACAGTAGAAAACCTGACGCAGCTTGCCCCAGTCGTTGGCAAATGGAATGCAGTTCGCATAGCCGAGAAACCAGGACCATTTCGGATCCTGCACGCCCTGCATGCCGCTTGGGGTCGGCCACCAGACCATTTCCCATAACGCATGCATGGGGAAAAAACCTTTGTTCATGTCAATATATTGATTCATGGCAAATCCCAGCTGTTTCAGATTGTTCATGCATGAAATTCCTCTTGCCTTGTTTTTTGCGATATTCAGGGATGGCAGGAGCAGGCCGGCAAGAATCGCAATGATGGCAATAACAACAAGGAGCTCGATCAATGTAAAAGATGACATACGCAAAATATGGGATTGGGTTTTACTTTTCATTTTTTACGTCCTTTCTTTTGTTTTTTATTTGATCCTGAATCCGTGAATTTTTGTTGATGTATTTTTCATTCGGATTCAAATGTTGATTTTTGCCGGATTTCCCGGTGTTTTTTGTTCTGATTTCCGATCCTGATTCCGCTGATTTTCCGGTTCATCGCCATGTATTGTCGATT
>CASEFP010000041.1 GCA_949287225.1 uncultured Lentisphaeria bacterium | reverse complement strand
GTCAAATAAGCCAGACGATTGTCTATGTCAAATAAGCCGTTCAGCATCCCGTTCTCCTGTCATTGATGCTGTAATATAACCTCATTTCGCATTTTTTCCTTGTTACAAACTCAATTCCTACTCAAATAAATAGAGGCACCCATAAGATAATATCGCCTCTCAACGCGTTTTTTTCAAGTTTTCTCCCGTGTTTTTATGATAAAAATATCGGGAGACACGGAGGGTGCCGGGAACACTGTGCGGAGAAAAACCTCCAAAAGTTTTTCTTTTTCGGGCGGAGAATGCTTGATTTTCAAAAAGCGGACGCTATGATACAGGTAAATAGGCAAGCAAAACAACCCGGGAGAGTCCAGATGAACGTTCAGGTCAACCCTCACTTCTACAATTTTCTCGCAGAAGGAAACATCATCAGCGGCACGAAGGCCGAAACGGCGCGTGATGTCATTGCCGAGCTGGCGCGTCTGCTCGCCCGCAACACTGCGGGACTCAACGCGAACGAGATCATCGACGAGGTGATGCTGCGCGAAAAACGCATGCCGACGGTCATCGCCTCCGGACTTGCCGTCCCGCACGCGCGTTCCGAACAGGTTGACCGCCTTCTGGTCGCAATGGCGACTTCGACGAAGGGGATTGACTTCGGCGTGCCAGGGAAGCCGAAAGTCAACATTGTCATTCTCGTCCTGACGCCGCCGGATGATCCCGGTCTGCATCTTCAGGTCCTTGCGGCGCTTGCGAAGGATTTCATGGATCCGAAAGTTGTTCAGGAGGTCGCGGCGCTTGCGAACCCGAAGGCCGTTCTGAACTACTTCACCTCCTCGCCGGTCGAGATCCCGCAGTTCCTCCGGGCGCGCGACGTGATGATCCGGACGCCCGTCACGCTGCTGGAAAACAATACCCTCAACGAGGCGATCGCGGTCTTCGCCACCAGCAATGCCGATGAAATTCCCGTGATAGACGACACGCGCGAACTCCGCGGCGTCGTTTCTCTGGCCGATCTTCTGAAATTCAGCCTCCCCGAACACATTCTCTGGATGGACGACCTCTCCTCTGTCTACCGCTTCCAGCCGTTTTCGGAGGTGCTCCAGACCGCCGACGAAACCAAGGTGGCGGATTTCATGCGCGAGGAGTTCATTACCGTGAACGAGGACATTCCGGCGGTTCAGCTTGCGAAGCTCTTTCTGATGAACAAACTTCAGAAACTGCTCGTCGTGGATGACGCCAACCGTCTGGCGGGCGTCGTCGAACTGAAGGATTTCTGCGCCAAACTTTTCTGGGAGTGATATCATTCCCTGTCTTTTTCCTCCGACCGGCAATCAGATTCAAACAGAAGGAGTTACGGAAATATGAACGAAGAAGGATCGTCATCACAACTTGGAACGGGCGCCATGCTCAAGCGCATTGGAATTCTGATTGCCGTCAGCGCGGGGGTGGGCATCCTCTGCGGAAAAACGGTGTTCGAAGTGCATCAGGCGACGGCGCTTGCCGTGTTCCTGGCAATCATCCTCGGAACGCTGCTCTTCTGGAACATCCGTCTTGCCATCGCGTTTCTCGGTCTGTCCGTCCTGATCTGCACCAACTCGCTTGACATCGCCACTTTCGTGCAGTCGTCCGCGCTGGAGGTGATTCTCTTTCTGGTCGGCATGATGATCATTGTCGGAGCGCTGCGCGACCTCGGATTTTTCACATGGATCGTACAGCTGATCGTTTCGATGCCGAATATTTCGGGGATGAAATTCATCGCGGTCACGGCGGCGGCGTCCGCGCTTCTCGCCTGCGCGGTGGACGAGGTGACCTCGATCATCTTCATCGCCACGCTGGTTTTCCAGGTCTGCGACCGCCTCAAGCTCAATCCCGTTCCGTATATTCTGATCTGCGTCCTGTGCACCAACGTCGGAAGCGCGGGCACGATGATGGGCAACCCGGTCGGCATTTACATCGGCACCAAGGGGGGACTGACGTTCGGTGACTTCATGTGCTACGCTTTCCCGATCATGCTTACGGCGCTGCTGGGGACTATCCTGCTGACAATCTGGTATTACCGGAAGGATCTGGCGCAGTTCGACATCAGCCTGAAGGAACGTCTTGCCCGGAATCTTTCCCTTGCTCCCATTGTGGAAGTTCCCTATAAACAGGGACTGATGCTGATCGTTATAACCATCTGCGCAATTTCGATGCACCATCCGCTGGAAAACTGGCTGGGCGTCGGCAAGAACAGCGTCCTTCTGATCGCTCCGCTGATCTGCTCCGGCGTCGTGATGATTCTGCGGCGCGACCGGGCACGGCATTACGTCGAGCGCGAGGTGGACTGGTGGACGCTTCTCTTCTTCATGCTTCTCTTCGCGATTGCCGGGACGCTGGAGCACACCCATGTGGACCAGATCATGGCAGACTACTTCTCGAGCATCTGCGGATCGAGTCACGCGGTGCTCGTTCCGTTCATTCTCTCGGTCACGGCGCTCGGTTCGGCGTTTGTGGACAACGTCATCTTCGTGGCGGCGTTCTGTCCGGTGATCGAACAGCTCTCCGCGAGCGCCAAGGATCTGCCGCTCTGGTGGGCGCTGCTCTTCGGCGCGTGTTTCGGAGGCAACATCACAATGATCGGAAGCACGGCGAACATTGTGGCTCTGGGCATGCTGGAAAAGCGTTCGCATACGCATGTGGGATTTTTCCAGTGGTTCAAGATCGGCGCGCTGGCGGCATTGCTGGCAAGCTGCATTGCGTGGGGACTTCTGATGCTGATGTCGCCGCTGATGCCGGATCGTCCGGCGCTGGTGACTCATGCGATGCTCGACGGAACGCGCACCTTCGAGGGCAAGAATGTCTACATCGAGGGAACTGCGGTTGTGGAAGCGTCGGACTATCTGCTTGCGGATCAGGGTATCACGCAGAAGGACTATGCGGCGTTCGAACTCCGTCCGCAGGGGGCGAAGACCCCGGTATTCGTCTATGTGCCGCGCACCTCTCCGCTGATGGAGAGGTTCCAGTCGCTTCCGACGGAGAGCGCGTTTTTCCGCGGCAGGCTTTACTCGCGCGACAGCGAGCGCTTCAAACCCAATGTCAATGCTCTTGTGCTTGAGGAAATTACAAAAGCGAAACCCGGGCGGTGAGTGTGTGAGCCGCAACGCTCCATGAATTCAAGCAAACAGGGTTGCAAAGCCCCGTGCGAGGGTGCGTCCGAAGGAACGCCAGCTGTTGGCACAGAATGTGAAATCCCGGGTATTGGCGTAAGGGATTTCGATACTGGTGGCAAGTAGCGTCGTCGTAAGGTCTCCGCTCCACTGGGCGAGGGTTTGGCCCTGCGTGTAATTTGCGTTTGTATTCCAAAGTGTGCCGTAGCGGACCATATCCGTTGTTGCATACGGCACCGTTCTTTCCGGATCGCTTTCGATCCGTTCGGAAAGGCGCAGCGTGCCTTCCTCCATGCGCTTGGAACGGGGACCGACAAAATAGATGGTTTCATTGTCCCCGTGGTAAATCCATGGGCAGTGAATGTCGAAGACCAGATCCATCTTTTTCCGGAGAACCAGATCCATGATGCTTTTTGTTTCCGGATAAATCGGATTTTCTCCGTAATCGCGGGCATGGTCGTGCGGTTTCCGGTTCTTGCCCTGATCCCCGTCGATTACACCGTCCATGTCCGTGAAGGGGACGGCGGAAATTGCAATCCGGTCCCGGAATTCCGGATTTTCGAGTGCTTCGCGCAGCATTCCCTCCAGCACATAGGTTGCCGTCATTTCGCAGCAGTGGTGCCGGCTGGTCAGGAGCAGTTTATGTTCCGGTTTTCGTTCCGGATCCGCGATGCGGAGCAGGGGCACTTCGCGGCCCTTGCGGCTGCGGCAGAGAACAGAGGTTTTGAGATACGGGGAAGAAGCATATTCTTCGAGGAAGGTCTCCAGATTGATCTTCTGATATTGCATCGAGAGACAGAAAATCAGGGATTTTTCTTTTTCTCCGTCATAATGATAACGGAAGAAATTTTCCTTTATGTCCCAGGTTCCCGGTTCCGCCCAGCGCCAGGTCAGACCGTTGTCCGCGCTGATCGCGGGACCTCTGGTGCCGACTGCCGGACTTTCCGAAGGTTCAAAACGGAAGGTGTGCGTGCCGGGCTGATCGAATTCCGCGCGGAAACACCAGTAGAACCAGTCTCCCGCACTGTCGCGCAGATCTTTCTTCAGAATGGTTTCCTGTTCATTCGAGTGCAGGACAATGACATTCCCGCCGGGGATGTCCGCATTGATTTTCACGCTCATATTTCACGCGTCCCTTGTCTGTTTCTCTGTTTCGTATCGGGAAAATGCAATACTATATTTTCATCTTTTCGTAAAAGCCATCATTTTTCCAACATTTTCTCTTGAAAAATCTCATATTTATCCGGGAACAACGATTCGCTTTGTTTCAGATTTTTCATCCGATGATTTGCAATCGTGTTTCGCTGTGCTACATTGAATAGTTTTGAAGAAAGTGTGCCTGATCATGTTCAAAGCAAGCGGAAGGAAAAAACATCTGCTGATTTCACTGGGCGTCTGCATCAGTCTGCTGCTGATGCTCGGCGCATGTGCGGCATGCTGTGTCAACACTTGTCTCGGCGAACTGCCGGATGAAACGGAACAGCAGCGATTCGCCTTGCTTCCGAACTATTCCGAAGGGAAATTCATCAACCGGGAACAGGCGGGGCGGCCTTCGATCAAAGCCGCTTCGTCGGCCGGATTCTTCCGTTTTCTGTTCCGATCAAAGAACTTGCCGGATTCTGAACTGCCGCGTGTTCCTCTGACACGGGATTCCTTTCCGGTGAAACCGGAAGCCTTTGCTGTTTACTGGCTGGGACATTCGAGTCTGATTTTCGAACTTTCCTCTGTGCGTTTCATGACTGATCCGGTGTTCGGCAATGCTGCGCCGCTTCCGGGGATCGTCGAACGCTACTGCGAGTCGCCGCTTTCGCGTGAAGAACTGCCGAAACTGGATTTCATTCTGATTTCCCACGATCATTACGATCATCTTGAATATGCCACGATCCGTGCTTTACGGAAGGAGGGGATGCATTTCATTACGCCGCTCGGGGTAGGGGCGCGTCTGCGGGGATGGGGGATTGCGCCGGAGCGGATTCATGAGCTCAACTGGGGAGAATCGATTCATTTTGCAGGCCTGGAAATCACGGCTTTGTGTGCGCGTCATTTTTCGGGGCGGAGTATGAGCGACCGCAATCGGACTTTATGGGCGGCGTTCCTGATTGAAGGGGGCGGGAAGCGTATTTTCTTCGGTGCGGACGGCGGTTATGGGAAACATTTTCGTGAAATCGGCGATTTGTATGGGCCGATTGATCTGGTCTGCCTTGAGATTGACGCATGGAACGAGCGCTGGCCGAACAATCATCTTTTTCCGGATGAGACGATCCGTGCGTTCCATGATTTGAAGGGGAAGACGTTTCTGCCGATTCATTGGGGGGTGTTTGATCTGGCGATGCACCCCTGGAATGAATCCATTAAAAAGGTGACGGAGAAGGCGCGGGATGCGGGGATACGGATCCTGACGCCGAAGATGGGAGAGAAGATTTTGCCGGAGGTTCTTTGAAATATGTGCGTATTTCCCATATAGGGATGCGGGCGGAGCCGCGCAATTAAAAAATTCTGCGCGCGAAGCTGCGCCAAAAAAATAATTTGCATAGCAAATTATGATTCGTGCAGGACTTTCAGTCCTGCCGCGGTCCAGCTGCGTAAGCTGGTCGCCGTAGGCGAAATAAAAACGCGCGCGAAGCTGCGCCAAAAAAAAATAATTTGCAAAGCAAATTATGATTCGTGCAGGACTCTCAGTCCTGCCGCGGTCCAGCTGCGTAAGCTGGTCGCCGCAGGCGAAATAAAAACGCGCGCGAAGCTGCGCAATTAAAAATTTCTGCGCGCGAAGCTGCGCCAAAAAAAATAATTTGCGTAGCAAATTATTATTCGTGCAGGACTTTCAGTCCTGCCGCGGTACATCTGCGTAAGATGGTCG
>CASEFP010000040.1 GCA_949287225.1 uncultured Lentisphaeria bacterium | reverse complement strand
TAATTCTAAACCGATTTGCCATCGCTTCTCCTATCGGGTTGAATCCATTCGTAATACCGCATCATTATGTAATATACTGCAAACCAAGAGATTTTGCCTCTTTTTTATCTGTAATTTTACCTGTTATTTCACGGATTCAGGGAAGTTATCAAACAACTGATAGCTTTCCAACAGCAGAAGAAGCTCCAAATCTTGTGACTGCACGTCTAAACTCCACGAATATCCGTACCCAACGCCTCGCACTTTCATACGACAATTCTTTCAGTTCGCAGTACTCCGGGATGCTGAACCCGCTCTCCCAATACTCGGTCAATTGCTCTTCCCAATATTGTCGCGCATCTTCTCGGCCCATCTGCACCTCCATGATTTTGTTCATAGAGATAATTTACCACCACCGCCATCAAATTCATAGATGCCCCTGACTGGGACTACACGACGCACTCTTTACAGCACTTCGGAGCGGCGGCGGGCTGATCCGCGGCGACAGCGGCGGAAAGCGTGAGGAAAGCACCGGCGAACAGAGCAACAACAGTCATCGATTTCATCATCATCACCCCATAAATATAGCTCCGGGAAAGACGTTTTCACGGATTGAGAATAATAGATACTGCCAATCTTATTTTTCAAGCGAAATTTCCCGGCGCCGCAAAAAGATTTTCCCGCCAATCGCGTCACAAATATGATTTCGCTTCCAAACATCAATCGGACTTGTTCTTCCTGCTTGATTTTTCCTTGTCTCCTCGCACGATACCCAGTATCGCGCTGCGGGATAAAACAAAAATCAAATCCGCAATACCGGTGTCCGGATACGCTATCCTGAATGAGAAATCATAAGAAGTGATTGCAAAAGTACATTTTTGCAATCACCTCATTCCAGAACTCGCATAAAGTCCATGGTTAAAAGCGAAGCCGTATGAGATTTTGAGAATCATCACGCTGCAGAACCGGAAGCGATAACAACGTTATCGATTTCGAACTTTCATGCGATATCCAAGGTCAATTGGTGGCGTTCTGGTAAATCCGCAGGCTTCTGAGTTCTCCTTTGAAATTTTTGATCTGGGGATTCGGCAGGAAGCTGCGGCTGGATGTGCTCCCAAAAATAAGGCTTTCGGTGGACATACCGCGTCCAGAACCTTCTTGCCGCATTTCCTGGCCGTTGACAATTACCCGGAATTCCTGCAGATCATACGTAATCCTGACATTGCTCCACTTCCCTGGAGAAACAGGAAATTCTGTTGGCATATAGCTGTATTCTCCGGTTTTTCTTACATATCCGATTGCAAGTTTGCCGTTGACGATAAAGACACTCAGTCCAGTTACCTGGTTGCCATTGTCATGTCGCATCAGGAGCATGTCGTACCCGTCGTCCGGCTTGATCTCAAAGTCCACGGTAAACGCCCCTAGAGGGAATGCGGTGGGGTAGAATGTAAGGTTGTCATACATTCCGTCGAATTTCAGGGCGGGCACACCATCGGCAGATATCCAGTCCGGCGCGGCCTTCCTGAAATCGTTCGGCGGATTGTTGTAACTTTCCTTTTGGTTGGCCTGGCAGTAATGGTATCCGGCACCCAATTCCCCAATATATTCCCGGTTCAAATTGGAGTCCAGTACAGTGCCGCGTTCCGGTTCAAAAATATATCTTGCATCGGGAATCCGGTCTCCGGCGACTCGAATCACAATACGTTTTTTCTGCGTTTCGGACCAGACAGGAATCTCTATCGGGGCGCTCTTGAACTCACCGCCCTGAACCGGTTTTCCCCAGTTGCGTCGCCCATTCATCGTAACGGAGCGCAGCTGGAAGACCGGAGCCGGGTCCTTGGTTCGAACCAGATAATCAAACGAGATCTCCTGCGTTTTCAATGGGAATCCGAGATCCGGAGCCAGATCCATGCGATCAAACCGCCAGAAAATCCCCCCCTCTTCACGTCCCACCGTTCCGAATCGGACAATATCAGCTACCGGAACTTTGAATTGGATTTTATCCAATTCTGCGAAGAATTCCGCGCTGGAAGTCTCTTTATTGGGAATTGCAAAAAAGAAGTTGCGGGTTCCGTGCCCTCCAGTCCAAATGTCCGTAAAAACTCCGTCCGCAATCCTGCGGAAATTATCCACAAAGTGATGATTACCGTCGAATTGCGCGCTTCTCGCTTTCACTTGCGAGGCATTTAGAATCCGTAGATTTCCCTTCACATGCTTCCACCCCCAAGATTCCGCTCGAACTCGAATTACGGTCTCCTGATTCTGGTCAAATTCGGGATTTTTTTCCACATACCGCATAACATTGCCATTGCACAACAGCTCCACACTGTTCAGCGGGCTGTCGGAAATAACCTTTCCTGTGACACGCCGGACACCGTTTCGCTCCTCCCCGACGTTCAGTTCGGTCTGGATTGCCGCATTTTCCCGAAGCGGCAGACGAACGAACATGTACTCCATATTCTGAGAAGGATGAAGCCGAATGACCGGATAACCGTTGAATACTCTTTTTTGGCCGTCGGCGGTTTTGATTTCCAGCTCGACGTTCAGCGCCGGATATTCCGCAAAATCTTCAGTAGGCAATTCTAACGATTCAGCCTGCATCGTATCATCTCTCAATGAGACCGCCGGGAACGTATGGACCAGTTTTCCCTTGAGGTCATACAGCTTCAGTATGCCGGATGTCTTGCCATATCGGGTACCATCCGGAACGTTCAGCAGTTCAAAGGAGAATTTTTCGCCGGCCTTGAGGGAAAAGCGATAGGATAAAATCCAATTCGGTATCGAAAGATCATCTTCAGGAGCGGGTACCGGCCTTGTACCGTCTAAACGGGACTGTGCGTATCGCAGAATGCGTCCTGTGGAATTTCCCCTCCGAACAGTGGGCATAAAACAGGTGTTTTCATTCCATTCATTCCATTCAAATGCCTGAATGTAATCCGGATCCAGAGCCTCGGCAAATGCCAGATTCTGACGGAGCATTTGCGTGCCATGCTCGTAATTGACATACCCGCTCATGCGGTTGACATAGCCGAGATGAACTGTCGCCGCCAGTAGTTTCCCATGGTTCTGCGGACGCGCCATCACTCTGCGGATCAACACGGTCAGATGCTCAGCCAAACCGGGAATTTCCAGTTCGCCGTACAAACCATCCGGGTCAATTCGGCGTTGGCTGTAACCGACCATGATCCCGTCACAAACATCAAGATACGCTTGCAGGGTGTTCTCAAAATCTCGAACGGTCTCCGGATCGGGATTACCGTTGCTTTCCATAAAACGGCTGGAATATCTCTGGATCTGCGGACTGACTGCAGCGACCAGCATGAATACATCTCCATGTTCCCGCCGTGCCTTTTCCAGAATACTCTTCCATTTCTCAGGAGAGACCAACCCTGCGAAATAAGAGGATATAACCATCTTGTCCTTGATGCGATACAAATTCGGCTCCTTGTTCAAAGCCACGGTCCGGTAGAAGTTTTCTTCGGTGTCGCGATACCCTTTTTCCGTAACGGGCGGGTAAATAGAGGGGAGAATCAACGTCTCTTTTTCTCCATTTTTGGCATAAGTGTCCAAAATGAATTTGATTTGCCCGGGGTCGCCCTGGGGTGCAAACCCGGCAGCATTGTAAAACTTCAGCAACCCGGCCTCGCGTAGAATACTCGCGGCCATTTGCGGCTGACGGACTGATCCGGTATCGCGAATCGAGCGGTCAGCAAACAGCGGACGGTCATTCCAGTGCCCGTGATGGTAAAAGTTGTTGTGAAGTCCGTATTCCATTTGGACTTCGGGAAAGATTTTGGTTCCTGCGGTTATTTTACCTGGGCGATGATATTGATCTACCGCAATCACCCCAGTGGCGAACAGCAGAGCAGCGACGCATAAAATTCTCTTCATCATGGAGCCTTCCTTTCTGTCAATAAAGTGGCGACAGCTGTTTTTTTATTTCAGATACTGCTGAAAGATATTTGGATTGTTGAACCGTACTTTCAACATGACCATCGGGATGCATTGTATTCATGGAGCTGGAATGACGGAAATCAGCGGCATTGTAGCTATCCCCATTTATTGTATGGCGGGAAAAATCGTTGACTGATATGAAAAAACTTTCGGAATCCGCAAAAGCAATATAGCGGGATGGCTGTTTTAACATAGAGATTTTCCGACATTGTTCCCATTCATTGGACACATATCTCGGGTATACACCGGCAAGGCTGTAATTGTGTCCATAACTGTAAAACAGGGGGGTATAACGTTGCGAGGAGTCTGTATCCAATCTGTCCAGTGCTGTCTCCGCAGGCCGCCCGTTCAATTCGCGGGCGGGGCAGAAGAGCAGATTTGAACGTTTTCCGGTCGCCCAGTTTTTTTCATCCATCCCAGAGGCCAACTGCTGTTGAAAATACCCGCCCCAGTGCCACCAAAATCGCTCCAGTTTGACACCGAAAGGTGATGTGATATTGATGTATTGCGGCATCATGTAATCATTGAAATCACTGGAATAAGACAAAAAAGCAACGCCCATTTGTTTCAAATTCCCAACACAGTGAACCTTTTTGGCCGAAGCTCGCGCCCGCCCCAGCGCAGGAAGAAGCATACCTGCAAGAATAGCGATAATTGATACAACAACCAGAAGCTCTATTAATGTGAATTTTTTCATATATTCAAGTTTTCCTGTTTTTTTGAACTGCTCCCGCGAATCGAGAGAAGTTCCTGAATTTATTGTGCCGACCTTGATTGAAAAAAACACGAATTTTTTTGGCTGACCGGGGAAGCGCCAAGGACGGACTAAAATTGCGACTC
>CASEFP010000039.1 GCA_949287225.1 uncultured Lentisphaeria bacterium | reverse complement strand
TCTAAGCGATTTCAACGGGAATCCCTCATCTCTTGCCGGTCAAAGACGAAAAATCCGTCCTGACGCATTCAAAGGCAAAAAAACACGACCAAAAATTTTGCTCTCCTGACTTCTGGCATGGGGGTGACTGGGGAGATACGGATACGACCAGATCCCACAATCCGAGCAGTGCAAGGGCGCGCGGCAGAAAAAAACGGAACGCATTATAGTAAACGTATGCCGCCAGCGGCAGAAGAATCCAGACCAGGCTCTCTCCCAGCGCATCAAAAGGGTAGCGTCCGTTCAGGAAAAAGTGCCCGGCGGCAATACAGAAAAATCCGCCGAGCGCCAGCTGCGCCTCCCGCTTCATGGACGCCACAGCTCCGGCAAGTCTTCTGAAATCGAAAAGCATCAATGCCAGAGCAAGGAATCCCACACTGTCGGCAGAGACCGCCAGCATATAGTGCGGTTTGACGGAATGTAACAGCAATTCGGGATTGTAAAAGAGGGCCGCGGCAGACAAGCCCGCCGGCACATACCAGTCTTTTCTGAAAAACCCCGGAAACAACGCCATGATACGCCTTTCTCATCCTCTTGCAATCAAATTTCCCCGCCGATCCCAATACATTACTGTGTCAACTACGCTTTTCAAGGCGGAATCCGGGAAAAATGGAAAGGCTTCCGGCAGTCACGGTATTTTCCTCATCCGTGTTACTCCGAAGTTCCCTGCACATTGCGGGTCTGCCTGACGACCGCGAACTGATCGATATAAAAAACATTCTCAAGACCGGGCTTGCCCTGCCGGTAAAAATCCGGGCCGAGGACTTTTATGCTGGCCCAGATTTCATACTTCTGCCCGAGTTCGCTGTTGTCGCTGACAACACCGTCCAGTGCGATGAAAAATCCGGCAAACATCGAGACAACCGAAGTCTGAGTAAGTTTAATCCCTTCTCCCAGTTTGTACCAGTGATAGCCTTTCGGCATGGCCTCCGGGAAATCCTGTATTTTTCCACGGACCGTTCCCGCCATTGACGGCCAGACCGTCCATGAAAACGGATATTGATATTTGTCCTCCCGGAAGTCCTTATGCGGAGTTTTTACAATGTCGCTCATTTTTGCACAAAGAGCTTCTCCGGCAGGACTTTCCGGATCTTTCACAAGTTTCAGGTAATCAATATAAATCTGCGCCAGCCCGGCGCCAAAGAGATGGAGTGCATCCGGTTCCGTCCGCTTGAAGTGCTCAGGAACCGGAAGCTCCTTGCGTTTCGCCGCCATATCAAGAAACTTCGTAACGTTATTCTCGTATTCCGAAATATAAAATTGATTGTTCCGGTCGATTCCGCGCGCATCCATTTCATGATTCCATACTCGCTGATAGCGCTCCGCCGTTTTCGCATAATCCGGCAGCACGACATCTTTCCTGCCCGCCATATCCAGGGATTTCCGATAAGCGCCGGCCCGAATCAGATAAAGGCGATCCAATGAGAGCCGGGCATGTTCCACGCGCCGAACCAGTTCAGGCTCCGTTGCGACCATTCTTTCCGCCTCATCCAGAATGCGGGATGCACGGCTCATTGTTTCCGCATCAATGAAATTATAGGCACTCAAGGCAGGAAACCAGCTGATATTGGCACCTCCTTTTGCCGATGCCCGTTCCAGAAGATCAAGATACTCACGGATTTTTCCTCCCGCCGGGCCATAATACAAATCCGTAAAAGTCTTCAGCAAAGCATCATAGTCAAGCCCCGGATTCTCCGCCAGCTTGATTTCAATCCAGACTTTCAGATCGCGCATATCGGCGCCAATCACCTGTTCATGCTCGAAAAACACGCCCCCGCCGTGGTTGAGTGCCAGCATCCGCAGATCAGGTGCAAATGTCCGCAAAGCAGGTGTTGGATAGTTGATACAAATCGGAGAACCATAAGTAATGGAATAATCCCACATCACAATATTGTTGCAGATCTTCGCCCATCCTTCCAGATTTTTCCGGTGTCCGGCATTGACCGGGTCACTCCACGGCTTGAGAATATTGCTTGTGGTGTCGCACAGGCGGACACCGACATTCGGCAGAGGTTTCAGATATTTCGGCGGCGGTTCCGTCGAATGAATCGCCATCATCTGGAACACGGCATCGGGGGCTTCCTCTTTCAGGCGGTCCGCCACATGATTGACGAAGTCCAACATCAGTCCCGCTTTCGATCCCTCGCGCTTCACAATGGAATCGCAGGCGGGGCAAGTGCAAAAGCCGTCATAACAGTCGTTCTGGTCAACCGCATAAAACATCGGAGGCTGTATCCCTCTCTTTCTGGCAAACTCACGGTCATGGCGGATATGTCCGCGCAGAGCCTCCACCCAGAGCTTGCGCAGCCCGGGGCTGGTCAGACAGAACTGACTTTGCGCCGCACCGTTTGCACGAACGGAATCAAAAGTCCGGACACCATCGATCAGAGGAAAATATTCAGGATGTTCCCTGAACAGTTTCCGGAGACAGTCCGCATCCCCCAGCACCGTATACATCGTATGCGCACTTCCCTGCGCCTCCCGGCCGCTGAACCGGCTGAACAGCATACGCCCTCCGTAAGCGGCATCACTTGTGTTCATGCGGTTGCGCGCGCGGAAAATTTTTCCGGATATGCCCGGCACCAGATAGATGTCTCTGTAAAGCATGGGCGGCCTGCCTGACAGCTTCAAGTCTTCAAGCTCAATTTTTGTTTTTTTCGGCACATATTCCACGAATGGAGTAAGCCAGCGGACACCCAGTACATCTTCAAGAAAATGATAGACGCCGTAAAGCGTTCCGCGCGGCTCTCCGCCGGCAATCACCAGATGACTGCCATAACTTCTAATGATCCATTCCTCATCGCCGAATTTCCCGAGATCAAGCCCCTGTCTGAGTGCAAAATTCGTATTGCCAAGATAGATTGCGGCTGCCGGTGATGAACTCCCCTCTTGTACAACCTGAAACTGCTTCCCGGTTATTTTCGTAAGATATTCCGTCAGTTCAGCAGTTGCGGTTTTCTGCGCCGGAGTCTGGACGGAAGGCACAACAACCGGCACAGTTTCCTTGCCGTCGAAAAGACTGATACCTGCGCAAAGCATCAGCGGAAAGAGAAAGAGAAAGGTAACGATTTTTTTCATGGAATTTTAATCCTGTTTTATGATGTTGATTAATAAGGTGCAAAACTTGTCATGGTATACCATGCATACACAATGCGCGGAGTATTATTCATATAGCTGTTGATCGGATAACCTCCCGGATGGGTATTGGAAAGATAAGTGTAATGTTCCGGTTTGGAATGTCCGGCAAGATAAGAGAGATGGCATGTCTTGTTATGCCTGAATGCGGTCTGCGTATAATAAGAGTAATCATAGTAACCGTCGCCGTGCTGCTGCGCATTCCCGTGATCCTTGCAGGATTCGATAAACATCATCTGCTCCGAAGGACGTGCAATCAGGGAAAGTCTGACAGCCGCCGGTCTCCCCGCCGCCGGAAGTCATCCGACATCCTGTTTATAGTTCTCGCCGCCGAAAGCAAAATGATTATAACCGTAACTGATGCTTCCCGTATAAACTCCTGTGCGGCTGTCGGATGCCGAAGGCCTCAACATCCGCTGCTCCGGACAAATCAGCATGTGCCCCGGAGGGACAAGCCCCACTCTTGAGTTCGGAATATAGTCAAACACATAAAGATCAATCCAATTAATCACATCAGCGCCATTTCCCCACTGCAAAGGAGCAAACCAGTCTTTATTGTCGCCAAGATAAAGATTGACACACAATCCGAGTTGCTTCATATTGGAAAGACAGCGAGTTGCTTTCGCCTTTCCCCTTGCAACGCCAAGCGCCGGAAGAAGCATTGCAGCAAGAATAGCAATGATTGCAATTACGATGAGGAGTTCTATAAGTGTGAATTTTGCAAAGCTCAGAACATATACCGCAATATTCCCATTTCTGTCACGCCCTCTCATTTCCGTATCCTTTCATAAGCCTTCCCCCCCTTGAGGATATTCACTTCATTTGCCGGAACAGTCCACCTTGACGCCGGCAATATAAAGCTCGGAGTTCGGCGATGCTCCAAACGTCAGCATGACTTTTCCGGTAACTTTGTTCTTGACATCCGCAACATTCAGTTCGACTTTCACATCCTTCCATTCTTTCGTCAGAGTGATGCTGCTTGCCGGAAGGACACCCGTCCAGTCACCGTTGGCAAGAAAGGCCTGAAGCCCAAAACAGACACTTCCGGAGCCTTTTACTTTCGCTGTCACCGTCACCTTGTCGCCGGCTTTTGCCGCAAAACGGAGAGAAGTCCCCCAGCTGAAACCGTATTTTCCCTTAATTTCGGTAAAGTGCAAAGCTCTTGCTCCGTCTTCCGTAATTACTTCATACCTGGGAGCCGGCTTATATCCCTCCCAGGCATTTGCATACCAGCCGACCGGGATTCCATTTTTCTGAACCTGCGCAAAATCACCTTTTACATCCACCTCGACCGCGGAAACCGTTATAACGGCCAGAGCGGCTGCTGCAATCACAAACTTTTTCATTTTTCACCTCCATTTATGTTAAAACCTGAATCCGTGAATTTTTGTTGATGTATTTTTCATTCGGATTCAAATGTTGATTTTTGCCGGATTTCCCGGTGTTTTTTGTTCTGATTTCCGATCCTGATTCCGCTGATTTTCCGGTTCATCGCCATGTATTGTCGATT
>CASEFP010000038.1 GCA_949287225.1 uncultured Lentisphaeria bacterium | reverse complement strand
TTCTGCGGATCCGGATCCATGCTGAAGTTGTCCAGCTGCATTCCGCAATGCCTCGTGCAGACCTTCCAACTCTTCTTATGCACGTCAATTCCGCAATAAATCACTTGACTTTTGAACGATACCGTGCTACATTTCTTCCTGCAAAGGCTTGATCTCTACCAGCTCCAGCGATTCCGGGTCGCTCACATCATCCTGTGGCCATTCCGCTGTTTTCTCCGTCCGGCGTTTTGCTCGGAGCCGTCGGGGCGTCCTGTCTGGAAGAGGAAGCCTCGCCAGAACACCTTGCAGACATGCTGAAAATAATTCAGGAAACAGCGGCACAGCATCATCATTCCGAAAAACAGAATCAGAAAGGGACAGACTCATGGAACTGCTGAACATCAGCTGGAATGCACAGTACCGGGACGCCGAAGGCAAGGAACAATTGGTTCACCCGGAAGACATGTTTTCTCATGAACAGCGCGGCAATATGGAATGCTGGCGCGGACATGCTGAGCTGGGAGAAAATTTTGAAATCCGGCTGACCGAAGAAAAAGAAGGAATTCTGACTGCCGGGCAAATCCGTTTTTCCGGAGACAACGGACGCGTGGAAGAGCTTCACTATCCGGTGGCGGAGCTGACTTTCGATTCGACGGTTGATCTGCTGTATGCGGGAGCCGACACCGGCTTCATCCTCCGCAACGGCACCGCCCGCAACCAGGATTCCGACAAAGTATCCCTGATCGGAGTTCCGGTTTTCGCGCTGACCGGCAAGAACGAAGGATTTTATTTTGATACGCGCCGCCGCACCTTCCGCATGACCTGTGCCCGGTATGATTTCAATCCGGACCGCAGCCGGATCACCGTCCGGATGTGTCATCCGGTTCATCAATCCATTGATGCGTATGACGCGGCGTACGGCCCCTTTTCCGGACGCTGGTTCGATGCGGCAATGATTTACCGCTCCTGGCGGAAAAAACATCCGCTGTATCCGAAGCGGACATCCGAAAATCCGTTGCGCGACATTGACTTATGGGTCTGGAACCGGGGCAGGATCGCAGATGTGATCCCGCCGGTTCTGGCGCTGCATCAGGCGAATCCGGAATTGAAAATCGCCCTCAACTGGTATTGGTGGCACAGCAACCCTTATGACACAGGTTATCCGGATTTCTGGCCGCCGCGCGAAGGCGAAGAAGCATTCCGGAAAACCGTCCGGATTCTTCATAAAAACAACATTTATGTACAAGTATATATCAACGGTTTCTGCTGGGATATGGACGGCGGAAGCTGGCAGCAGGGCGGCACGGAATCCGTCATGATGAATGTCCGGGGCGAACCGGTCAATCACGCGTTCAACCGCTATAATCATCACCGGCTTGGCTATATGTGCGGCGAAGCCCCGAAATTTCAGGACCGGCTTTCGCGTCTGGTCCGGACTCTGCATGACAGCGGACTGGACGGGCAGTATCTGGACATGATCAGCAACATGGGGGTCTATCACTGTTACAATCCGCTGCACCGGCATCACCGGGGCGACGCCCAGACCATGGTGTACGGGTACCGCGCCCTGCTGAAACGTCTGCACGAAGAAAATCTCGGTTACCCGCTGCTTTCGGAAGGCTGCGGCGAAAATTATCTGGATGTGCTGGACGGCATAACCGTCTGCAACACGATTTCCGGAGAGCATCAGGGCAAGGCATGGATGATTCCGGTTCCATTCTTTCCCGCGGTTTACCATGGGGAATGCGCCCTGTTCGGCGGGTATGCGTCGCCGACCGGCATTCCGCCCTGGGACGTCATGTGGCCCGCCGCCGACCGCTGGCAGGAAGAACAGCCGTGGCACCGGCTCTATCCCGAACAGTTCTACATTGAACTGTACCGTTGTTTTGTGTACGGAACCCAGCCGACCGTCTGCGAATTTCTGGAGTCCGTGCTGACCAATCCGGAACTGGCGGAAGCCCGGCGCGTCATTCTGTATGCGGCGGATTTCTACCGCAGACACAAAGAATTTCTGTTCGACGGCGCCATGCTCTCCCCGGAAGGGTTCGAATGCGCGGAACACACCGTGTTGTTCCACGGACGCATGATTTTCACGAAACCGGCGGAAGACAAACGGATCGAAAGCATTCAGCCGTCTGTCCTGCACAGTGTCTGGCAGTCGCCGCAAGGCGGAAAAGCTCTGTTCCTCGCCAATTACACGGAACAGGAACAACGCTGGAAGTACGGTGAAAAAAGCGGAACGCTTGCCGCACACGAGCTGCGCATGATCCCGCTGTAATCAGCCGGCACGGGAAACTGCATGGCGGTCCGTCCTGAAAGAGAGCCGAAGCTTTTTGAATTTGGCTCTCATGTCAGCTCAGTCAAAACAGACTTTCCAGTCGCTGTACCACGGATAGCTGATCTTCATGACTTCGCCTCCGCGATTTGCCGATTCTTCCGCGTAAATGCCCGGCAGCGTCATGCGCAAACCGTCTTTCAGTGTGATGTGCTTTGCTTCTCCGGTATGCA
>CASEFP010000037.1 GCA_949287225.1 uncultured Lentisphaeria bacterium | reverse complement strand
TTCGTGGATACCGCGGATTGGAAGAAGGCCGTGCGCACCTATACCCCTCCGAAACCTGTGAAGAGCGTGACGTTTTACCTTCAGTTCATCAAACACAAAGGGAAAGTTCATTTCCGCAATCCCGTGCTGATTCAGGGCGAAATTCCCCGGCAGCAGACACGTCCCGCCGCGGACGATATGACTGCGCGTTTCGGCAAGCTGAAGATCGGGAAGCGCGACCTGCATCTTGACACGTTTCTCGTCAGGGACAGGGCTCCCGCCGCGGCGATTGTCATTCCGGACACCGCCGCCTATCGTTCTCTTGCGGCGGAAATCAACGGGGTTCTGAAGTCAAAATACGGGACGGAACTGCCCGTCATGCCGGGAAAGGCGCTGCGGGATGCCCGCAGCCTTGACCGGAATTACATTGTCATCGGCAGCCGCGACCGCAATGAGACGGCCGCCAACCTCTACAATCTGCATTACACCCTGCTGGATGCCATGTATCCGGGAAAAGGCGGAAGTGAACTGCGCAGTCTGCATGATCCTTTCGGAGACGGGCACAATATCATTCTTGCCGGGGGCAGCGACGAGGCGGGAGACCGTGCCGCCGTTGAAAAACTTCTGCGGGTGATCCGGGAGGCTCCGCGCGGGAACAGCCTGAAGCTCGGATTCCTTTCCGACGTCACGCTGAGCCCGGACTACAAGATCGCGCGCGACGTCAAGGACATTCCGCTGTGGGAGGAATCGGCAGGCTACGGCAGTCAGGGCTATTTCGGCTGGAATTCCCTTTCCAAAAATCTGGCGATGTTTTACATCACGAACGACAGATACTATGCCGACGAATTTCTGCGTCTGGCGTTTCCCAAAGACCGCGCCACGGTCGATGAACTGGTGAAGCGGGACGGGGAGTCTTACATGGACGATCCCTGGAAACCGCTGAGTTCCGTTTATCATTACCGGGGCGTGATGGTGCCGCTCTACTGGGATCTCGTCGAGGAGAATCCCGTCTGGAGCGAAGAAGACCGCAGAAGAGTGGTCGAAGGGCTCTACCTGCGCCTGGTGGACTCTCTGACAAAGAAGGATTATTCCAATATCTATCGCAATTACAACAAACGCGGTTATCACCGTCTTGACCGTCACATGACATGGGAGGCGGTGGGGGCTTACGCCATCGCCCGTTACCTGAACAAGCATTATCCTTCGTGTGACAGCAAAGAGACGATGCGGCTTGTTCACAATGCGCTGGACGGCGCGCTGGAGAAGGTGATGTACGGCACGGTCACGCGCTATTGGCTTCAGACATCCATCGAGCCTTTTTTCTTTTATGCGGTTCTGGAGGGCGGACTGCGGAATATCGGCAATCCGGTTCTCCGGAAATATGCCGAAGGCTGGCTGGTTCTGCCGGACTGTTCCGGAAAACGGGGCGGCAAGATGATTTACGACCGGATGATGACTTTTTCCTCGCTGTTCATGATGCACATGTACGGATACCTGGTCCAGGATGACGCTTTCACGGATCTTGCGAAGCAGATGCCCACCGCGCCGAAGAATTTTTATCTCGGGCAGTCCTTTTATCCCGTGAAATCCTACGGACGGAACTTCTTCCGCGACAGGGCAGGCGAATGGAGCCTGATGCGTCCTGATCCGCTGGCTGTAAGGCCGTCGCCCTTCTTCCCGCCGGAAGAGGTGATCAGCGCCATGAGTTACCGGGAAACCAATGACGACACCGGGAACTTCCTGCTGCTGGATACGAGTTACGGACTGGGACTGCGCGAAATACAGCGCTCATTGTCCATTTTCAACCTGCGCATCGGCGGCGTTCCGCTTCTTCGCGGACACGGGAACACGATCCGTTTTTATGCAGACGGATGCGGCAGAGGCGCGCCCTGTTATTACGCGCATGTCACATCCTTCGGTGTGAAAGGGCCGTTTGTGTATGCCGATGCGGAAATGAAAGGGGTGGACGGCTTCGACTGGCGGAGAACGGTCATCATGCGGAAAGACGGCTATCTGCTTCTCCTGGATGAGATCGTCCCGACCGGCGACCTGAAATACGGGGAAATCTTCAATGACTTTCTCGGCACCTGGGGGAGAACGGCATGGACGAAGGCGCCGACAGGAGAATTTGTTCTGAAAACAATCGGGCGAAAGCCGCAGAAGGATTATGTTCTCGGCACTTCGGTGCCTGCGGAACAGATTGTGGAAAATTCTTCCTGGGACAGTTACCACGCGGGAACGGAGATCGTACGTTTCCTTCAGGAATACAAGGACATGAAAAAGGGACGGAAGATCCGTTTCGTGACTGTGCTGCGTCCGGGGACGCCTGCCGCGACTCCTTCCACGGCACAGCAGGGGGACTTTGCGGCGCTTCTCCTTCCGGAACCCGCATCGGTGGAATTCCTGAAGGACGGCTTCGTGTTTCTGTCCGGCGATGGAACTCTCCGCCGGGAGGGGAAAGACTGGGTTCTCGACTCCTCCGCTCCGAAGCTGGACCGGGATCGGATTGCATCGCTTCTCGCATCCCGCGGAATTCCGTGGGACAAAGAGAGTGCCGAGACTTCCGCACCGGAACCGCTTTGGCGGAAAGAGCTTGGCGGCTGTGTTCAGCGGATTGTTCCGTTCCGAACCGGCGGACAGGAGTATATCGCCGCTGCGAGAGGACGCGAACTGTTCCTCATGAATGAAAAAGGCGGGCTCCTGAAGAAAGTCGTGTTCGGAGACGAAATCGGGGCGGTTGCCTGGCAGGAGTCCGAAAAGCGTCTTCTGGTCGGCTGCAGGGATGAGAAGGTGACGGCGGTTGACCTGAACGGGAAAAAGATATGGGAGTTCACTTCGGAGATGGCGCCTGAAGTGTTGAAAGTCGGTCCTTACTGGCACAAGCCGGCAGTTCCGGGAATCCGGGCGATCCGCATTGCGGAACTGACTCCCGGCAAAGAGCGGATTTTCATCGGCAGTGCCGGAACCTTGGAAGTGCTGGACAGAAACGGAAAATTTGAAAAGCGGCTGTATGTTCAGTACGGGCCGGTGGATCACATGACCGTATTGTCTGCCGAAGATGGAAAGAGTGCGTCTCTGCTTCTGATCCGTTCCACTGGCGGCTGGCCGCTGGTTCATGCCGTTTCCCCTGATCTCAAAGTGAAAAACATCGGCATGCACCTGGATGCTTCCTGCACGGATATGGGGACATTCGGCTTTTCCAGCGTCGGAAAGACGGTTCTTTTCCCTGTCCGTTTTGCGGATGGCGGCCCTGTCCGTCTGATCGGGGATTTCAGCGGCGCCCATAACCGGGTCATGATCTGGGACCGCGGCGGCAAGGCACTTGCCGATGCGAACCTGGGGATCGACAAAGCGGGAAGTGCCGTTGTTCCTTACGGAGCCGTCTGTTCCGGGGAACGCCATATCAAGTTCATCGGCGTGGATGATTTTGACGGCGATGGAGCAAAGGAAATCGCCGCGGTCACGCGCCGGAAACGGGTTTTCTTCTGGAATCCCGGGATGAAGTTGAAACAAATGGCCGCCCTGCCGGGAATGCCGCTGACGGCGGCTGTTTCCGGTGGTAAAGTGGTCATCGGTCTTGACGACGGCCGGCTTTACACGGCGGATGGAAATGGAACCCTTGCCTTGATCGGGCGTCTGGACGGCGGCGTCCGTGCGCTGGCAGCTGTCGGCGACTTTATTTGCGCAGGCTCCGCAAAAGGGGATTTTGCCGCATTCCGGATCAGGTGAATCATTGCTGGAGATTGGATGAATGGATCGTAAAATTGAAGTCGGAAATCATGCGCGGATGCTTGACGGCATGAGCGGAATTCCTTTTCCCCGCCAGGGGGAGCCCGGCTGGAAGGCAAAGCGGATTGTAGTCAGTCTGCTTGGCGTCCGGGCACCGGATCGGACGGATCTGGAAAAGGAGGCGGCTCTGGAGTATATGCAGGCATACTGGCGGAAAGAGTTCGATCAGGTGCTTGCCAACAAACCGGATCTGATCGTCATGCCGGAAGCCAGCGACCGTTATCCGGGGCTTCCTCCGGAGAAACTGCGGGAATGGTATCGTTTCCGAGGCGACAAAATGCGTGATTTCTTTGCCGGTATTGCAAGGGAAAACCGCTGTTATATCGCGTATGCGGGGGCGCGCCTTCTGCCGGACGGCAGCTGCCGGAATTCGATTCAGCTGATTGACCGTGACGGCCGCATCGCCGGAATTTACAACAAGAATCACCTGGTTCCGGCGGAGACATTCCGCATGGGGATTCTCTGCGGCAGGGACGCGCCCGTTTTTGAAACGGACTTCGGAAGGGTGGCGATGGCGATCTGTTTTGATCTCAATTTCCATGAACTGCTGGAAAAATATGCGGCGCAGCGTCCTGATCTGATTATTTTCAGCTCGCTTTACCACGGCGGAATCATGCAGAAATATTGGGCATATCATTGCCGGAGTTACTTCGTCGCGGCGTTTCCCGATGAATGCACCGTAGTCAATCCGCTCGGCGAAACGGTTGCCCGGTCAAGCAATTATTCCAAACTGCTGACGGCTGCGGTCAATCTGGACAATGTCGTTGTCCATCTGGATGAGAATATGGAGAAGCTGAGTCTGCTGAAACGGAAATACGGCCGCGGCGTCACGATTCAGGACCCCGGCTTTCTGGGGGCGGTTCTCGTGACGAGCGAACTGCCGGACGTCTCCGCGGGAGAGATGATTGCGGCGTTCGGAATTGAAACCTGGGATGAGTATTATGCCCGCTGTCTGGCGCATCGCCATACGGCGGGAAATATGGAGCGCTGAGGACTGGTCCAATGATGGGAAGATGCACTGATACGGGAAAGATTCTGCGCTGCGCGGTCATCGGAGCGGGACGGATTGCATGGGGATTCCACCTGCCGCAGATTGTTGCGAAGGACGGATTCGAGCTTGCCGCCGTTGCGGACCCGGACAGAGTGCGTCTTGAGGAGGCGAGGCGGACATTTCATCCCGCCTCCGTCTTTACGGACGTGGAGGCGATGCTCCGGGAAGTGCGTCCGGATCTGACCGTGATTGCCTCTCCGACGGTTTTTCACAAGGAGCAGACGCTTCTTGCGTTCCGTTACGGAAGCGATGTGTTCTGCGACAAACCCGTCGGGCTCAGTTTGAAAGAAGCCTCCGCAATGTACGGCGAGGCGAAACGGCTCGGGCGAAAACTGATGGCGTATCAGCCGCACCGCATCAACAGCGAAGGGCTTACGGCGCGTGCGATTCTGCAGTCCGGCAGACTCGGCGGAATTTATCTGATCGAGCGTCATATCAGCAACTATGTGCGGCGCAACGACTGGCAGGCTTTCACGGAGAACGGCGGGGGAATGCTCCTGAACTACGGCTCTCATTATATTGACCAGCTGCTTTACCTGACGCATGATACCGCCGCCCGCGTCAAATGCGAACTCCGGCGCGTCATTACCTGCGGCGATGCCGATGATCTTGTGAAAGCCATGATTACGACCAGACACGGCGTTCTGCTGGAACTCGACATCAACCAGGCGACGGCATATCCGCTTCCCGAATGGCGGATCTGCGGTGTCCGCGGCAGTGCGGTCTACTGCGACAGACAGTGGAGCATCCGCTTCTATGAGCCGGATTCACTTCCGCCGGTTCGCGCGGATCATGCCCTTGCCGCGGCGGGGCGTCGTTATCCGTCGGAGAAGATCGAATGGCGGGAGGAGACGGTTCCCGGCATACCGGCGGAACCGGGATTGTATTATGATTACTGCCGCGATTATTTTGCGGGGAACCGTGTGCCGTTTGTCCTGCCGGAGGAGACACTGGAGGTGATCCGCACCATTGAACTTTGCCGGCTTGATGCGGAACAGCGTGATGCCGTCTCCGCTTCCGGATATGCGCGGCAGGTGTGAAAAACATGCCGATGTGCGATTGAGTCCCGGCGGCTGACCCGACCCCCGGGAGCTGAAAGGAATCGACCGGCGGCGAACCGGAACAAGTCCGCCGCTGTCTGCTTATTTCTCCATCAGCAGATTTTCCGGAGCCGTAGCGGCAAGCGGCAGGCTCGGAGCGCAGATGCGGAATGCGTAGTCTTCGCGCGCCCACGGAAACCGGAGGCTCCAGATTTCATCCTTTGCGCTTTTTCCGCGCGGAACCTTGATGTATTGCGCGGATTTGACTTTCCTGATCTCTTTTACGATTTTTCCCTCCGCATTCAAAATCTGGACATCGACCGGTTCCGCCGTGGTTGCCGCGACTTCAACTGCGGCATATTCCGCATCCGCCGGAACCGTGAAATAGTAACGATAGCCTTTTCCGCCGAACAGATTCACGTTTCCTTCTGTGAGGAGCGCCTGTCCGCTTCCTGTCGGATGGAGCGATACGCAATGTCCGCCGGGGTTGATTTCAATCAGGAATATTCCTCCTCCGCCTTTGACCTTCAGATGATAGGTGAAATCTGTCTTGTCCGTTGAAAAACGGTCATAGAGAGCGCCGTTCCGGTCACGTACAGTACCCTGCATCCGGTATTTTCCCTTTCCCAGACGATAACCGGTAAAACGGATCGGATGATCGCCGGGGGAGGAAAAACACTGCAGAAAGCGGAAACTTCTTCTGATCCTGATCTTTTCTCCGGCTGTTACTGTTTTGCCGGCTGCCGGAACAAGTTTTGCAAATTCCATTTTTCTGGTTCTGCCGCTTACCGCACGCTCGGATGGCTTCGGAGCATTTGCCGCGACGAACTTTGCAAGATCGAATTTCTTCAGTCTATCCACGTCCGCGTTTTAACACCTCGGAACCTCATCCGGAACATGAGAAATTCCCGTATCTTCTGCGCAAATGCAAGATAGAGCGTCCGAATCAGGTATGGAGTACGGACATTACTTACACGGCGGTTGCCGGTCAT
>CASEFP010000036.1 GCA_949287225.1 uncultured Lentisphaeria bacterium | reverse complement strand
GCATACGCTCCGTTCCACGCTCCGGACACGCAGATTCCATTGTCCGGCCTGTTCCAGCAGCGCTTTTCCGTCCAGCTCCCCCTCGACGTTCGGGAACTCCCACAGACGCGCCAGAACACCCCTGTCGGGCCGTTTCCGGACAGCGACGCAATCGCCGCAGAAGAGCAGGAACACGGTCCGCCGTTCGATGCGCCGCGCCTTCTTCTCCGGACGGACGGGCAGTTCGCGCTCGCACCCCTCCCGGTGCGCCGTGCAGAAACTTCCGAGCGGACACGCCTGACACTTCGGAGCACCGTTCGGCAGACAGACCGTCGCGCCGAGCTCCATCAGACTCTGGGTGAAATCCCCGCACCGGCCCTTCGGATAGACCGAAGCGAGACGCGAGGCGATCTCCCGCCGGACCTGCGGTTTCGTCACATCGGAACGCTCTCCCGTCACACGTGCGATGACGCGCAGCACATTGCCGTCCACTGCGGGACACGGCAGACCGAACGCGATCGAGGCAATCGCTCCCGCCGTATATTCCCCGATCCCCGGCAGAGTCAGAATCTCATCGTAGGTCCGGGGAAAGATTCCGCCGAAGCGTTCCTGGACGGCAAGCGCCCCCTTCTGCAGATTGCGTACGCGGTTGTAGTAGCCGAGCCCTTCCCAGAGTTTCAGGAGTTCTTCCTCGGGCGCGTCCGCCAGCGATTCAACATCGGGAAAGCGCGCCAGAAAGCGCTCAAAATAGGGCTTGACCGCCTCCACGCGGGTCTGCTGGAGCATGATTTCGGAAACCCAGACCCGGTAGGGCTCGGGATTCTCCCGCCAGGGGAGAACGCGCGCATTTCCGTCATACCACGCAAGAAGAGGCGCCGTGATCCGGGCATAGAGATCGTCTTTGTGTTCCGTCATGACGTTTTCTCACTCCTTCGCGGGATTTTCCCGGTCAAGCTGCTGCATGTATTTCATCAGCGCGTGCGGCGATTTCTCCCGGCGCGCAAGAAGGAGATACCCGACCGGGACGATGAAGAGAGTCAGGAAGCAGGCGCTTGTCCCGCCGTAGAAGACGACCGCGCCGAGACAGCGGCGGCTGACCGCGCCCGCCCCGGTTGCGATCAGAAGCGGAATCGCGCCGGCGACCGTGGAAACGCCGGTCATCAGAATGGGCCGCAGCCTGAGTTTCGAAGCGCGGAAGACCGCCTCCTCGAACTCCACGCCCGCGTCGCGCAGCTGGTTGGCGAATTCGACGATCAGGATTCCGTTCTTGGCGGCAAGCCCGATCAGCATGATGATGCCGATCTGCGTGTAGAGATTCATCGTCATTCCCATCAGGTTCAGCGCGGCGACCGCCCCGATCATGCCGAGCGGCACCGTCAGCATCACGACAAAGGGGCTGATGAAGGACTCGAACTGGGCGGAGAGCACCAGGTAGGAAACCAGAAGCGCGAGCGCGAAAATGAACACCATCGAGCCGGTCGCCTGCTTCAGATCCCTGGACTGTCCCTTGTAGGAGATCTGCGTATATTCGGGGAGCTCCTCGCGCGCGGTCTTTTCGAGATACGCCAGAACATCGCTCAGCGCGTAGCCGGGCGCCACGTTTCCGCTGATGGTGATCGCGCGCACGCGGTTGTAGCGGCTCAGGCGTCCCGCGTCGCCGATTTCCCGGACGGTCACGAGGTTGTCCAGCGGGATCAGCTTGTCCGAGTTCTGCGAAGAGACGTAGATGTTGCTCAGGTCGGTCGGCGTGGCGCGGCTGAAGCGGTCCGCCTGAAGGACAACGTCGTATTCCTGTCCGCGGTCGACGTAGGTGGTCACCTTCTTGGAGCCGAGCATTGTTTCGAGCGTCGTGCCGATCACGCTCGCCGAAATGCCCAGTTCGTCGGCACGGCTGCGGTTGACCTCGACATGCAGCTGCGGCGTGGTCTCCTTGTAGTCGTAGTCCACGTCGACGAGCCCGGGATAATCCTTTGCCTTCTCCAGCAGGATGTCGCGCCACTTCACCAGTTCCTCGTAATCGGGGCCGCCGATCACAAACTGCACCGGATTGCCGTGGGACCCGATTCCGCTCGGCAGGAACGGCTGGACTTTCAGAGACGAGATCGAAGCAAGGGATTTGCGCAGTTCGGAAGTGATCTCCATGGAGGTGCGCCTGTGCTTCGACCACTCCTCGAGTTCGAGCATCGCGAATCCGCGGTTGACCGCCCCCTGACTGTCGCCGAAGGTCGGCACGACGACCATCATCGTGGTGCCCTCTCCCGACTCGACAATCGGATAGACGGTGTTCATCACGTCGATGGACGCGTCGTTCATCGCGTAGAAATTGGTTCCCTCGGGCGCCTGCATGCGGATGTTGACCGCGGCGCGGTCCTCCTGCGGCTCATATTCGGCGGGAAGCCGCTGCCAGCCCCAGACCATCAGGATGCAGATCGCAAAGAAGATGCAGACGGTCAGGAACTTGAAGCGCGCGACAAAGCGCAGCATTCTGTCGTAAAGCCATTCGCTCCAGGAGAGACACCAGTCCACGGCGCGCGCCAGATAAGACTCGTTGTCCTTGCTTTTCAGCATCTTGGAGCAGAGCATCGGCGTCAGCGTCAGCGCGACGACGCTTGAGAAACAGACAGAAGCGGTCATCGCTACGGCGAACTCCGTAAAGAGCTTGCCTGTCTTGCCCGTCCAGAGACAGATCGGCATGAACACCGCCACAAGCACCAGCGTCGTCGCAATCACCGCGAATACAACCTGATCCGACCCCCGCACCGAGGCGAGAAGCGGGTGTTCCCCCTCCTCGATGCGCCGGTGGATGTTTTCCAGCACCACGATGGTATCGTCCACAACCATGCCGATCGCCAGCACCAGCGCCAGCAGCGTCAGGAGGTTCACGCTGTATCCGAGCATGTTCATGACGATGAACGAGGCGATCAGCGAAATCGGGACGGTCAGGGCCGGGATCACCGACGCGCGCAGGCTCCCGAGGAACAGGAAGATGATCAGAAGCACCAGAATCGCGGAGACGATCAGCGAATCCTCCACCTCGCGGATGGAGGCGTTGATGAATTTGGATTCGTCACGCAGGATGCGCATTCCCATTCCCTCCGGGAGATTTTTCCTGAGTTCATCAATAAGCGCCCGCGCCCCGGAGGAAACGGTCAGCGTGTTCGCCGTGGACTGCTTGTAGATGCCGATGCCGATCATCGGCTGCTTGTTCGCGGTGAAGAGCTGGCGCTGGTTGCGCGAATCGACGACGACCGACGCCACGTCGCCGAGACGGATGTATTCGCCGTCGCCGCTGCGCTTGAGCACCATGTTCCGGAAATCCTCCGCGGTGGCATACTGGCGTTTCAGCCGGACGACGAATTCGCGTTCGGTGGACTCGATCCGTCCGCCGGGATTCTCCACATTCTCCGAAAGCAGCGTGCTTTCGATGTCCGCCACGGTGATTCCGCGCGCCGCCATCGCGGTCCGGTTCAGCCAGATGCGCATCGACTGCTCCTGTCCGCCGAGGATGCTTGCGTCCGCGACGCCCTCGATGACGGAAAAGCGGTCGATCAGATAGCGGTCCGCGTAATCGGTGAGCTCCATTCTCGTCATTTCGCTGCTGGTCAGGGCAATGATCATGACCGGGGATCCGGAGGAGTCGTATTTCGCGACGACGGGGGAATCCGCCTCGTCGGGAAGATTGCTCAGGATGCGGCTGACGCGGTCGCGCACGTCGTTGGCCGCGGCGTCGATGTCGCGGTTCACCGAGAATTCCAGCGTCACGCGGGAGCGTCCGTCCTGGCTGGTGGATTCGATCGAGTCGAGCCCTTCGATGCCGGCGACGGTGCCCTCGATGATCTCGGTGATCTTCGTCTCGACCACGCTTGCGGAGGCGCCGTCATACTCCGTGGTGATGGAGATCGTCGGCACGTCGATGTCCGGATACTCGCGGACCGGCATGCTGCGCAGTCCGATCAGCCCGAAGACGATCAGGATCAGCATCAGGACGATCGTCGCCACCGGCCGGACGACAGAAAAAGAGCAGATCGTCATTGCGCGGAACCCTTTCCGAGTTTGACGGGGACTTTATCGGCAAGCTTCAGGACACCGTCGGTCACGATCACATCGCCCGCCTTCATCCCTTCGGTGACCTCAACCTTTCCGCCCTCGCGCTGTCCGAGGCGGACGACCCGGCGCGTCACATTCCCCCTGTCCGCGTTGTAGAGGAAGATATACTGCACCTCGCCGAGGCTCATCACCGCCTTTTCCGGGATCATCAGCGCCTCGCGCGTGCCGAGTTCCAGCTTTACGATGAAGAGCATGCCGGGCGCCAGTTTCCGCTCCGGATTCGGCACCACCGCGCGCACATCGGCGGTCCGGGTCACGGAGTCGATCCGCGGAGAGACCGCGCTGATCGTTCCCGTGAAGACGACGCCCGGATAGGCGACGTTGGTCACGCCGACCTTCTGCCCGGCCTTCACAAGCGGATAATACTTTTCGGCGACACGGAAGTCCACCTTGATTTCGCTAATGTCGTCGATGGATGTGATGAGCGTCCCCGGCGAAACCAGGTCGCCGAGACTGACCTTGCGCATGGCAAGTTTCCCAGGAAACGGCGCGAGAATCCGACGGTTGCGGATCGCGTATTCGACAATGCCGATCGTCGTTTTCGCACGTGCGACAACGGTGCGCGCCGCTTCAAAGTCCTTCTGCGACGTGATCCGCGCGTTGTAGAGCGGTGTCAAGCGTTTGAGCTCGCGCTCCTGTTCAGCAAGGTGGATTTTCGCGTCCTCGAGCTGCGCCTGGTACTGGTCGTCGTTCAGCTGAACCAGCAGTTTGCCGCCTTCCACATACTCGCCGTCCCGGAAAAAGATCCCGACGACCTTTTCCGTCGCGTTGGCGGTGATGTCCACGGACTCCTTCGCGACACCCGTTCCGATCCCCTCGATCGTGTTCTGAATCGTGACGGGCGTGATTTTCTCCACCCGCACAACCGGAGTCGCCGCGGAGCGCCTGACCGCGTTGATGCTGCGACCGGAACCCTGGTTCACATAAAAAACAACGGCTCCCGCGAGAATGGCGATGCCCAGCAGCCCCTCCGCGGAACGGGCGAAGAACGTTTTCAGCTTCATGAATCAACCCTTGTAAATTGCACGCCGTCCCCACACCCGGAACGGCGGAATTCTGAAAAAAAAGATGCTTCGGAAGATAAAGAAACCTTTTTTTCCGGAAAATCAAGGGGAAAAGTGCAAAAAGTCCCTGTTTTTCCTCCGGAAGAGCGCCCGATCGACTTGAAAATTTCCGAACGGGCTTCATTGTATCCCGGAGGGAATGGTTCTGAACCGGTGTTTTTCGGAAAGTTGGTGAAGGTATGGCTGTTGCAAAAAGAGTTTCGGCGCTTCTGCTTGCGTGCGTATTTTTCTGCCTCGGCGCGGCGGAAAAAACGGGAATTCCGGTGAACGAGGCGAACGTCCAGCGCGAAGCGCGCGCCATGAACGAGGAGAAGGCAAAACTGCTCGAGGAGTATCTGGCGGAAACGCCCGACGATCCGCTGCAGCGCAGCATTCTCGCTGTCTATTATTTTTCCGCCGCGCACAAGGACCGCTCGCTGCGCCCCCGGAAAATCCGGAATATTCTCTGGATGATCGAACACTGCCCGCGTCTTGAGATCATGGGGAATCCCGCGTTTGCCATCAATCCGATCCTCGACGGCCGGAACGATTACGAGAAAGGCGCAACGCTCTGGCGCAGTCATGTGCGCAGTCACGACAAAGACGCGGTCGTCGCCGCCAACGCAGCCGCCTATTTCCTGAGTCCGGACAGGACGGAGGCGGAACGCTGTCTCCTCAGGGCGCGCGAACTCGCGCCGGGAAAGGCCGACTACGCGTGGCGTCTCGCACGGCTCTACTTCCAGCCGGCGGACGTACTCGGCGGGATCGAACGCGAATCCGCGGAAAAGGCGCTGAAACAGTTTCTCGACGGCTACCGTCTCGCCGACATGACCAACCGCTGCCGCTATCTGCCGGACATTGTCAAGGCCGCATGGTATTCCGGCGATTTCAAGGTGCTGGAAACGCTCGCGTCGGACATGCGCCAGATTCTCGGCTCGAATCCGCGCGGTTATCAGGGCTCGCTGATCTTCTGGTCGAATACGGCGGAGGGCATGCTCGCAATCGGCAGAGGGGACGTCAAAGCGGCGGCGGCATCTCTCCTGAAGTCGGCGGAAACACCCGGCACGTCGAAACTGAACTCGTTCGGGCCGAACATGCTTCTCGCGCAGGCCGTGCTGGAACACGGCGACAGTGAGAGCGTCCTGAAATTCTTCACGCTCTGCGAACGCTTCTGGGCGACGGGAAAGAAGCAGATGGCGCGCTGGAGCCGCGACATCCGCGCAGGCGGGAAACCGAATTTCGGCGCCCATCTCTATTATTGACGCATCGGAACATCCGTTGTGCTTTCCCTGTCCAAAGTTCCGGAAGAAGAACGAAAAAAGCGGAAAAAAATCGGATTCCGACTTGCGAACAAGGCAAAAACGTGATATAAAGGACAATTGCAGAAAATATGCGCAGAACCCCCTGATTATGGAGTCTTGAGAACGATGAAGACGAAACGATCCGCATTCAACCTGATAGAACTCACATTGGCGATTGCCGTGGTCGGGATCGGCATTGCCAGCATCATGGCGCTGTTCGTTCCCGCGATCGACTCCACGAAAAACTCGATTGCGGACAACTACGCCGGGGATATCATCAATTCTTTCACCGCCTATCTGGAAGCTCTGGTGCGGAAAGGAACCAACTGGAATACTTTTTTCGCACCTTCCGGCGCGCTTGTATATGATCCGGAAAACCAGAACAAGCTTCCGGATCCTGAATCTTCCTCTTTAGGGGAGAACGAAAAGAAAATATTGAATCCTGCGGAATGGGATGAGAATAACACAGACATGCAGACAGGAATTCCCGGTCTCTACAAACTTGGTTCTTCGACCGACTATTATCTGTATGGCGTCAAGGCCGGAAACATATTCTCCGGGCATATCCGGGTCTGGGCGGAAGAGATCACGGATTTTTATGTTCCGGGCAGTTCCTCTACAGGAAACGTTGACCTTTCAAAAGCCGCCCGTGTTTATATTGAGCTGAGCTGGCCGGCAACCGTAAAGGATGAGAACCGGAACAGACGACTCTATGTGACGGAACTCTATAACTACTGACAGGGGGAACCAATTATGAAAAAACGGACAAAATCCTTTTTCACGCTGCTGGAACTCCTTGTTTCAATGGGAGTTTTCGCAATCCTGATGCTTGCGCTGATGCAGTTCTTCTCTTCCGCGCAGAACATCTGGACAAACTCCAATACCAAAACGGATATGTTCGACGAAGCCCGCCTTGCCATGAACATCATCGCCACAGACCTGCAGTGCCTTTACTATGAGGATATGCACAGCGATAAAAAAGCGTTTTTTGCGCTTGCCGAGCCACAAACCAGTCTTACTATTGCAGGGATCACCGGCAGGACCGCCTATACCCGTCTGGCGTTTGCCACGCTGCGGCCGGAAAAAGTCAGAAGTGACGCCATCACCCGGATCACGGAGGTTTTCTACCGTCTGAATTCCAGCAACTATACTCTGGAAATGCGGGCAGTTTCCGATCGCGAAGGTTATGATTTTTCACCTTCCAGATGGTGTACAGATCCAACAACATCAGCAACCATCAATGATGTCAATGACTCGGCATTCGGCACAGTGCTGTATGATCGAGACAATCAACCCGTAACCCCCGATGACTGGACGGTTCTGCTGTCAAATGTCCTGGACTTCAAAGTCCTCTGCCGGGACCGCAGCGGAAATGAGATCACAGCAGACAGATTGTATAACACAGCCCCCATTGCAAGGATTCCCTATCTGGTGGAGATTCACCTGACGGTCATGGATCCGGAAGTTCTGGCGCCGATCATTGCAAGAAACGGCGGAAAAATACCGTCCACACTGCCGAACGAGGTAAAAGATACGGCGCAGTCATTTGTCAGAACGGTAATCATAGACCGCGGACAAAACTGACCGGAAAGCGAGGAGCAGAGCAAGATGAAACACGCAAAAAGACTTTTCTCATTCCGCCGGATGCGCAGACATGCCTCCGAACGCGGGGTCGCACTGATTTTCACCCTTGGCATTCTGGGGCTTCTTACCGTAATGGCACTGGGATTCGCCTCCACGGCAATGCTGAACAGGAAAATCGCCGACAACAACGCGAATTCCCAAGGTGCCCGCATGATCGCCAAAGCCGGATTCGAACGGGTTCTCGGCGCCCTGTATGAAGGAAAGAATGTGGAAAACATCTTTTCCAAAACATTGAAGAGCGGAAGTGGTTTGGAATACCGTTCCGCGGACTGGCTCTGGAAACTGGATACGAAACTGGACGGCTACACGGTATTTGAACTGCCCTCCGCTTACAATCCGGAGACGGATGTCTCCTGGCAGTATGTCCGGGATACCATGTCCGATCACTCTCCCAAGGAAATCATCGGACGCTTTGCATATGTTACGGCGGTGGACAAAGGCAAACTGGATCCTTCCGTTCATTTCGGCAAAAGCCTGGACGCCTCGCTTGACACGACCGCGGGCAGAAAGGGCAGATATGAATGGGAGATCAATTTTGCCGACGGCGTCCGGGATTACAATGCAGCCGCCGCGCCGGAGAAACTGCGCAGTGCCTTGAAGAACGCAACCACGGACATAAACGCTCCGCGCCGCTGGGCGGATATGTCAGAGGTTTTTGAAAAGCTTTCCGAAGGCGGTTCCCCCCTGAGCGATGACGACAAAGAAGATTTGAAGACCGCTCTCGAAACCAGGCAGAGCCCGGATTCCGAAGCCTTCTGGCTGGACGAGAACAACAACGGAATCAAGGAAAACGAGGAGTTCTTCCACCGCTTCAACATCGGGCCCCGTGATTATCAGACAACCGGGGAGGATGGATCTGTCACCCCCAGCAGTGAATGGGATCAGGGGACCTTCGACACCGCGGACAAACTTTTGAACGATGCGAGAAGATTCAGCGAGAATGTTGCCGGCAATACCACGGGTGAACCCGATACCGGCGGCATTCCATGGCTGAAATACTGGAAGGAGACCAACGGCACATGGACAGCCGACCTCATGGCAAAGCAGATCGCCGCCAACATCATCCAGTACAACCGGAACATCAACAGCAGCACAGTCTCGGACGTTACATCCGACTGGGCAACTGCCGGGACTAAGGAGCCGTCATACGCGGGACTCGGACGCCATCCTTATCTCAATGAGGCGGCATGCGCACTTATCGTCACGCTGACGCTGACGGAAACCCCGACTGTCACGGATGGTGTGAATGGCCCGCCTTATACTTACGATTACAAATATGAACCCAAGATTGTATGCGGAACGGAGCTGATTGACATTTACGGGTTGACAGACGGCGACGACCTGCCGGAAAAATCGCAGGTCTTCTTCTTCGGCAATATATCCTTTGATTATATGGCATTCCCCAATGTTTCCTATACTGCCGGAACGAATCTGGATACCTTCTGGAAAACTGCCACATTAAGCGATACCGCCGATCATATTCAGCTGGGGAAGAAAAATCTTGCTAAAAGCGCATGGACCACATCGGGAAGAAGTTATTATACCCAGAACGACACGTTCTGGTGCGATCCTACCGCGGGAGGAGGAGACGAACTCAGTACGTTCCCGGATGAACTTTCCGGCACCTTCACGTCGGAAACACAGTTGACCGATGTGCAGAAGGCTGAGCTTTTCCGCATCCAGAATGTGAAGCTCTATCTCCGCAAAGCAGTTCTGAAATGCGGAAGCAGTGAAAATGACGCCGATCTCAAACAGCGTGATTTTGCCCGTTTCGCGGATCCTACTGCGGTGGATTTTTTTACGAAAAATAGCTCTGAGCTGGGTTATACATTCACTGATGGCGGCCAGATAAAGATGTTTATCCGTTCCTATCAGGCCAAAGACCCCAGGCTCAATCATTATCCGTCCGACTGGCCGACAAAAGAGGACTATTTTGCGACAGACGAAAATAACGGAAAAACAACAGATAAATATGGCACACGCGGTAAACTCAATGCTGATGTCAATCCCTCCAGTGTCAGCGACGGAGACAAGGAAAAAGCCACCGATCCCGCGGCAAAAGGCGATCATCTGCCGTCTCTTTCCACAGCATACATCCGCCATGCGCCGATGGAATCGCTCTGGGAGCTCGGCGCCATTCATCGGGCAAAGGCATGGCAGACGTTGAATCTGACCACGGGAAAAGAGATCGGGAAATATACCGACGGAACAGGCCGTCTCGGCGGCGGAGCCTATGCCGACGGCGATGCCAATATTCTCGACCAGGTCAAACTGACCTCCAAAACAGCCGTCTACGGAAAACTCAATCTGAACACGGATAATCACAAGCTTCTGTATGCGCTGTTCAAAGGGATCAAAATCACCACCGGCTCCGCTTCGGATCTTTTCTATGCCACCTTCACCGGAATGAATGAGTTTTCCGTCACTGACTGCACGGAAAGCGCCTCACCTCAGGATTCCTGCATCGCCTGCCAGATCAAGGATATGCCGGATATGAAAACACGGGTTGACATGCTTGCTTCCGACGATACGGCAAATTCCGCCATCATCAACAAGATCAAATCTCTTCTGGTTACAGGCGACACCGATGCGGAACGGGAACAGATCATCGGCAAATTCATCAACCTGACCAAGGCCGATGCAACCGATCTGGTGTATGTCATCGTACTCGGGCAGACCATCAAGGAGACGACGGCAAATGTCATCTTCAAGAACTGGATCGGAACAGTGAACGGAACAGTTACACATGATCCGACCAATTCGGAAAACAGTTCCACTTTCAAAGCATATCGGCGTGCCGGATATGTGCGTCCGCCCAGGGCGGGAGAGACCAAAAGCACAATCTTCATGCCGATCGGCAACTTCCCGCCAGAACAGAAACTGACGGACAAAATCTCTCCCAAGATCGGACATTATGACCTTGGCGCGGACAAAATCACGGGAGAAGCGAAAATCATTGCAGTCCTTTTCCTTGACAAGAGCATCAACAAATGGAAGATTCAAAGGTTTGAATATGCTGAATAAGACAATCACTCCGCTTCTGCTTGCCGCTGTGCTGGCGGTTCCGGTGTCCGCACAGACACAGACAAAAACCCCGACAAAACAAACCGCAGCCACCCAGGCGCGGCAGGAACTGCGCAGCAGACGCTTCGATCCGCGAAATCCGAGCCTGTCTGCAACAATCATATCCAATCTCCTCGACGGACAGATCCGAAAGAAACTGCTCGAAAAAAAACAGCCCGAAAAGCTCGAGGACATCAAGGAGGATAACAGTTTTACCAATGCCCAGATAAGCCAGCTGCTGTTCGCCTATGAGGTGCTCACGAAAAATCCTGATCTTGAAGAGGTTTCCAGAGTTCCCCTGCGCTGGTATACTGCCTACGGTGATCTGTTGAAACCTTTCGGAAAAATCGTTGAGCGGATGAATTATGCCAGGCATGGAAACAGTCAGACCCGCTATGCAGCCGCGCTTGAGGACTTTCAGAAGCAGCAGCAGACGTGTCTCTCTTTCTTGAAGAAAAGACAGCCGAGGCTGACGTCCGAGCAGCTGCTGAAAATCCGGAATGCGAATATCCGCCGCCGCAGGGCGGAATACAACGCGCGCCTCAAAAAGGAACGGGAAGAGCGTCTGAAAAAACTTCAGGAGGAAAATTCTCAGAAAAATACTGAAGAATAACGATCTTTTCTGAAAATCCGCTGTCTATCCTGACAGAAAGCCATAATCCCGAATGTGGCCTTCTGAAACAACTCTCTCCTTTGTTGTTGCCCCGCATCGGTCCCGGTGCGGGGTTCTTTTTTTTGAAAAGCAAAATTTCATCACATATCCCGCTGAAAAGAGATAACAGGTTCGCTCCTTCCGCGCTCCAGATCATGATGTGATATCTGTGACGCCATGCGGGAAAAGTCTGCCGCCTCCGGATTACAAAGCAAACCTCGCTCAACAACCGCTTTTTCAAAGGAAAAATGGCATGACAGCTGTTTTTCAGTTTGTTTCCCGTATTTTTCAGGTTATATTACAGAAATTACGGAAAGATGGTTCAATTTCAGACATCTGAGTTTCATCAATTCTAAATGCGAGGGACTGTTCCGCCATGAAAAAATTCGGAATTCTGCTGTCGGTCGCGATTGCGGCCTCATCCGCCTTGATCCTGACCTCCTGCGGAGACTATGTCGGAAAAGAGAAAACCCATCCGCTCTTCATCAAGGCGGGAACCGCCAAAAACGCGGGCAATTATCTGGAGGCCGCCAAGTATCTGGAAGAGTTCCTGACGATCTGCCCGAAATCCGCCGAAACCCATTTCCGCCTTGCCTCGCTCTACGGCGACAATCTGGACGAACCGCTGAAAGCGGTCTACCACTACCGCAAATATCTGGAACTGGCGCCGAACGACACCACAAACGCCGACGACATCAACGGATTCACGGAACTTGCCAAGAAGCGCCTCTATGAAAAGCTCAAGGAGGAATACAAGGACAATTCCGCGAATATCGCACTGACCGAGGATCTGGAAAAAACCAAGGAACGCCTGAATAAATATGTCGAATACTCCAAGGCGCTGGAAAACCAGAACCAGCTGATGAAGCAGCGGCTCCGTGAAATCGCCGAACAGCGCAGATCGGCGGGAGCAAACCGCGCACAGGTCTCCGCCCCAGTTCCGGCAACACAGCGCACGACATCTTCCGCCAGGCAGTCCGCCGCGCCCAGCTCCCCGGCCGCCCAGATCACGGCGGCCAATACGGCCGGATCCTCCTCCGGTGCGGCAGCCGCAGGCACCGCAGTTTCACAGAAACCGGCCTCCGGCGGCAAACTCGGCACCTATACGGTCAAGTCCGGCGACACGCTCATCGGGATCTCCCGGAAGATTTACGGCTCCCCCCGCTACTACAAGCTGATCGCCGATGCCAACAAGGGCGTGATCCCCGCCAATATGCAGCTGCGTGTCGGGCAGGTCATCAGGATTCCGCAGCTTCCGGCAAGATCCCGGTAATCGCGCGGAGCCCCCATGAAAGATTCAACACTCCGTTTTTTCTGTGCGGTTCTTCCCGCCGTGCTCCTTGCGGCAGCCGGATGCAGCATTTTTCCGACTCCCGACAACACCGAGACCTTCTATTATGATCTCGGCATTCCGGAACGGGTCAGCACGGATTTCCGGATTGAGGTCTCGCCGTTCTCCTCCATGACAAACGAGCGCTTCCGCATGGCGGCGCGCGGAGACAACAATGTCATTCACGGACTGGAGTTCCACAAATGGGCGCAGACGCCGGGACCGCTGCTGACAAAATATCTGCGACTCGCCTTTCGCGACGCAGCTGAAGAGCGTTTGCCGGCCGCGGTAAAACAGGAGGAGCTCTACCACCTCAACGGAACGGTTCTGGTGTTTGAGTCAGACAAGGGAGAAGCCAAACTCGGACTCCGCTACAGTATTTCCTGGGGCAGAGCCGGAGAAAAAAACAGCGTGATCCGCACCATTCTTCTGACGGAAAAGATGACTGACGGCTCTCCGGGGGCATTTGCCGACGCGATGAGCCGCGCCGCGGCCAAAGTGTCGGACATGATTCTCTCCGATATCCGCGCCATTGAGAAAAAACGCGGGAAAGACGCTGGAAAACCATGATCGACATGTTCTGGAAAGCCGCCGTCCTTGGCGTTGTCCAGGGAATCACCGAGTTTCTGCCCATCAGCAGCACGGGACACCTGATCCTCGTCGATCAGTTCCTGCACATGGCCGAGGGGCCGTTCTCCAAGATGTTCAACGTTGTGATTCAGTTCGGCTCCATCCTTGCCGTCGTCATTTATTTTCATAAGAAACTGATTCCGATGGCAATGTTCTCCGATCAGGCCGTCCGGCGCGATACGCTGGAAATCTGGTTCAAGACGCTCGCGGGCGTCTTCCCGATTCTGATCATCGGATTTCTGGCTGCGCCGCTGATCGAAAAGCTGCAGGAGAGTCCATTTGTCGTGGCGGGGGCTCTGTTCGTCGGCGGTGTGATCCTGATCAAGGTCGAGGCATGGTGCCGGAAAGAACATCCGATCGAAACCTTTCATGAACTCTCCTGGACGCGCGCCGTTTTGATCGGGTTCATTCAGTGCATCGCGATGGTTCCGGGGGTTTCGCGTTCCGCTTCGACGATCATCGGCGGTCTCGCGCTCGGCTCTTCGCGCAAACTTGCCGCGGAATATTCCTTTTTTCTGGCGATTCCGACGATGACGGCAGCTTCCGGCTACAGTCTGCTCAAGCACGGCGGAAGCATGAGCGCAGCCGAATGGGGCGCGCTCGGAATCGGATTTGTGGTTTCGTTCTTTGTCGCGCTGGCGGTCATCGCCTGGCTGATGAACTACATCCGCACAAGGGATTTCCGGGGCTTCGGCTACTACCGCATTGCCCTCGGCGTTCTTGTCTTCGCCTATTTCTATTTCAGAAGCTGAGCAGGAGAAAAACTTTTCAGACGTTACGCCTGATCGGCGATCTTCTGGATTTCCAGCGTCTTCCGGGTGCTCCGCAGAACGACAGCAGTCGTCAGATCCACGCTTTCTCCGGCAATATCGCGCAGGAAGCTTTCCAGATAATCCATCGGCGGACAGACATGCGGCGGAACCGGCATGACGTCTTTCCGGTTCTTCAAATACGCTTTCACATACTTGTCCGCACAGTTGAATTCGATCATGCCGTCGGTGCCCCAGATGTCGAAACGCCAGTAGGTGGGCATGGCGAATCCGATGGAATCCGGCGCGGAATAGGAGACGTCGCCGAGAACGCCGCAGCCGTTGTCCAGAGTCAGCATGAACTGTGCGGCGTCGTTGAAGCAGTCGCATCCGGAATCGAACGCCTGCCACGTGCGCGCGGCAACCGTGCGGCGGATTTCAAGACCGGTCAGCCAGGGAAGGATGTCGATCGCGTGACTGGCGATATCGTTGATGGTTCCGCCGTGTTTGCCGGGCTCGAAATACCAGGCGGGACGGCTGCCGCGCATCAGGGGATGCTGTCCGCCGAACTGGATCTGCGTGATGGTTCCGAGCGTGCCGTTCCGGATCAGTTCGCGGGCGGTCGCGAAGTTCGGCACCGAGCGCAGTTCATACATGCATCCGACCTTGCAATCGGAAGATTTCACAAGCTGTTCGATCTCGTCGAGTTCCGCAAGCGAGGTGCAGAGCGGCTTGTCGGCGATGACATGCTTTCCGGCCTTCAGGGCGCGGATGGCGAGCGAACCGCGTTTCGCATAATAGTCGCCGATTGCAACGATGTCGCACTCTCTGTTCCGGAGCATCTCGTCGAAATTGGTGTCTGTCAGGCGGATGTCCGGGCGCGTGGAAAGCAGGGAGGACGCGGCGTCCTCCTCGCAGACGGCGGCCAGTTCAAGCCCCGGATGGGCAAGAACCTTGTCATAGAGAGAGAAGATATGGCTGTGCCGGATGCCGGCGAAGGCGATTTTCCGTTTCATTGTGCATTCCCTTTTTTGCTGTTTGCAATCAGTCTGGCAAGTTCTGCATCGAACTCATCCGCATCCAGAGGCAGGGAAACGGGCGCCCCCTTCAGCTGGGAGAGAAGCATCGCGTTGCCGATTTCAAGGCTGTTGATTCCCTCGGTTCCGGGCGCATAGAGAGGCGTATCGTGCAGAATCGCCTCGGCAAAGTTCTCAATGATGTCGCGATGCATCGTCGGATTCGCACCGTTCACGGGTATGTCGATGCTCCAGCAGTCCGGAACGTTCATGGTGGTTTTGGAAGTCCGGCAGAATTCGGACATCGAAATCTCGTTGCGGAGAAAGGCAAGTTTCCCGTTTTCCAGCACAAGACGCCCGCGCTCGGCGGCAATTTCAAGGCGGTTTGTCCCGGGCGCTTCGCCTGTGGAGGTCACGAAGATACCGGTTTTCCCATCCGGATATTCCAGAATGGCGCTGACCTCGTCTTCAACCTCAATATCATGATATTTTCCGAAGAAGAGTTTTGCAGTCACGGTTTCGGGCATGCCGAAGAACCACTGCATCAGGTCAAGCTGGTGGGGACACTGGTTGAGCAGGACGCCGCCGCCCTCGCCCGCCCAGGTTGCGCGCCATGTACCGGAATTGTAGTAGGTCTGGGTGCGGAACCAGTTGGTGATGATCCAGCTGATGCGGCGGATCGCGCCGAGTTCGCCGGAGTCGATCAGCTGTTTGATCTTGATATAAGTCGGAATCCTGCGCAGACAGAACATTGCGCTGAGCTTGAGTTCGGGATGCGCCTTTGCCGCCGCGACGAGGCGCGCCGCCTCGGACTTCTGGACGGCAACGGGTTTTTCGACCAGGACATGAATCCCGCGCTTCATCGCGCGCAGCGCAAGCGGAACATGCGAATAATGGGGCGTGGAGATGATGACGGCATCCACCTTGCCGGAATCGAAAAGCGCCGTGCTGTCGGAAAAGAGTTCCGCGCCGCACTCCTTCTGGCGTTCCAGCGCGCGGGGATCAATGTCGCAGATCGCCGTCAGTTTACAGTTTTTCAGTTGCTGCACACTCTTGACGTGGGCACTTCCCATCACGCCGACGCCGATGATTCCGATTCTGACCTCAGACATGTTTCTCATCCTTTTTTTGTTGCCTTTTTCCGGTCTTTCTGCTATATTATACTGTAATAAAAAGTTAAAACAACAACGATAAAGCTCATTTTTTTAACATTTATGTTCAAAAGACTGATTCGAGAGGCAAAGCAGCTGCATTCCGTTTCGGGGCTGTTCGTGAACCGTCCGAACGGCTACGATTTCGATCTGCCGGACAACATTCTGATCTTCAGCCGGGGCGGCTGCGCGCCGGTCGCGGGTTCCGGTGCCATTCACCACCGCCACTTGCTGAATCTGAATCTCGGAGCGCCCTGCACCCTGCTTCTGGACGGACACCGCTTTTATCTGGAAACGGGTTCCGTGTTCCTGATCTACCCCTATGAGAATCATCTGTTTCTGCACACGGATGAGAAGATCTTCCGCCTGATGATCACGTTCGAGGTCAAACGCAGGGACATTCTTCCGGAACGCCATTCCAGCGCACTCCTGAATCCGGCATCGCTCCGTCTTGCATCCGATCTGCTCCGGGCCTACCGGAACGGGGCGGAGCGATGGGATCTGACGCTGCTGCTGACGCTGCTGCTCAGCCGTTTCCGGCAGGATACGCGCGAAAACTCCGCCCCCCTCCCCCTGCCGGAAAGCGGGTCGTTCGCGCCGCGGATCGTCAGACACATTATGAACCATCTGAACGGAGAACTGCACCTGGATGCGCTGGCAAAAGAGTTCCACATTTCCAAAAGCACTCTCCGCAGGCATTTTCAGTCTGAAACGGGGATCAGCCTCGGGGAATATATCCGGAGAAGCCGGATCACCCGGGCGATGCACCTTCTCGGGAAAGAAGAAAAAAATATCGGTGAGATCGCGGAAGTCTGCGGCTACTCGTCCATTCAGGCGTTCAGCCGCGCCTTCCGGGAGAAGTCCGGCATGACACCGTTCGCCTACCGGTCACGCCAATTTGCGCTCCGGCGGAATCGCGCCCTGAACTCCTGAGCCCGGAATCCGGCAGGAAAAGGAATCGTGCGCCTAATCCTGCTGATAAAGGATATCGCTGTTGACACTGTCTGAGGAAAACAGCCATTCTCCGGAAGGAAGCTGCCGGGTCAAGCCGTTCCTGCTGCGCATTTCCGGATTGCCCTCAATGGTAAACAGAGCTTTCCCCGGCACGGAATTGTCGCAGGTAATGACAAGTGCACTTTTCCCTGCGTCATTGCGCCAGGATCCCGCCAGTATGGAATCCGTTTTTTCCCGGAACCGGATTTCCGGACCGGGATTGTCGCCCAGCAGGTATGGAGCAAGTTCCTTCAGCTGTTCCCCTACACGGCATATCTGCTCCCAAAGTTCCTTGTAGCGGCCTTCCCTGAGCATCGGGCTGTAAGCGTAAAATACGACTCCCTTCGCACCGTGAATCACGCCGATCATGGACTGTGTCAGCGCTTCCGCCTCCGTCGGCCAGCGGTAATAATTTTTCAGTTCGTTGTTCTTTCCCTGGTAGAGTCCCCAGCTGAACCACTGGGGGACGGTCCACAGCGCCATTCCCCCGGCGGAATTCTTTTCAACGGAAGCATCCATCGTTTCCCTGACATTCCGATAGGCGGAATGAAGCCGTTCGATGCTCCTGGTTTTCACGCTGCTTATGGGATAAGGATCAATGCCGAAGACATTGCATGTCCCCGAGTAGCGCGCCAAAGCCCCTTTGCCGTACAGACAGTAGACCGCCCACGTCGGATGCCACGGATCAAGCTGATTGATCCATTCCGTGCGTTCTTTCAGCCAGAGATCCTTTTCCGGAATCACTTCATCGGCGATATACCAGGCCAGAAGCGCGGGATGTTTCCTTATTTTCGCGACGACCGAACGATAGAGTTTCACATTGTCGCGCGCATGGGAAAAGGTGCAGATCAGCATTTTCCCGTGCCGATGCAGGAAATCAAGAATGCCGACGTAATTTCCCTGATTCATGTCGTAAAGATCGTAGGGCATGATGCAGTTGAACGGACTTTCCGCAATGTCGTTGAGCATATCCTGCGTGGAAAAGCCCGCAACCGGAGGCTTCTGCCTTTCCGGCATCGTCAGATAAAGTCCCAGCGGGAAAAATTTTTCCCCGTGGACCCAGGTGCGTCCCCGCTCATCAATTCGGACAAAAACATCCGGCGCCTCCGCATGAATCCGGACATTCATTTCAGGGCGGGATTCGGCAAGCACGGTTTTCCCGTCGGAGGCAGTCAGAGATACCTTTAAGCGATAGGCGCCGGCCTTCCATTCCGAAGCGGACAATGACACCCGTTCGTTCCGGATCGGCAGAATTTCCTTCTGGACAACACATCCGTCTTTCTTCAGCTCAACCATGGCAAAAAGGCGTTCTCCTTTATATCGGGACGGCAGAGAAAGGACATGGCATCCCAGGACAAAGCGATGATTCCCCTCCGTCAGAGCCTGCGGCTGGTGCGGAAGCAGAATGGAAGCGAAAAACGCCAGTTTTTTCTGCCGCACATATAAATTGGAAAACCATACTTTTCCCGTTGTGTAACGGCGGAGAAGCGGAAGAAAAACAACCCGGTCGGCATCGGCGGGAATCGTAAAGGTGCCGGAAAGCCCCACCCAGTCATTGACCGCCGGGGGAGAATGCACCCAGACTTCGGTAAGATATTTTTTTTGTTTGAAGAATTGAACCACCAGTGATCCCTGCGCAGGTGTACCGTTTCCAAACGGTTCGCTCCGAACTTGTCCGCCGAACTCATATTCACTGTTTTTGTCAAGGGTTTCAAGCGGAATGCTGATTCCTCCAAGACTGTACTGATTCTTATCCGCGCGTTCGATGTAAAGTGCATGATTCCTCTCCCTGCCGCTTTCGGGAAGAATTCTGTATCCCTTCGTCAGGTACCATTTTGACGGATTTTTCAGCTCCGGATCCGGGATGAGATTCTTTTCCTCCGCAAGCACCGTCATGCAGCTCACAGTAAAAACAAAAAATAATATCCGAAACATAAATTCTCCTTCCAGTATTTCCGGTATCTGTATTGATAATGAGGGAAAACAGATTGCTGCACCGGAAAAACGCCATTTGTTTCCCCGTCATGAAGCAGCACGCTGTCAGTAAATCCTTTTCATCCCTCCGTTATTGGTTGCGACATAGTGAAAACCGGTCCATTTCAATGCAGCGGTTCCCTCAAGCGTGTTTGAGGTATGTCCGTCCAGCATCAGCAGATTTCCCGAATTTCCATGCTTTTCCGTAATCGGATAACTATACAGAGGCGCGGAGCCGAACTGATCACGGGAGGCAAGAAAATACTGGCTCAGATGACGATAGGAATCCGCCAGTTTGCAGGAATCCGAAAGAAGGATGTGCCGCACAGACTGTTTTGATCTGCGCTGTGTCATGAAAAACTTCTGCAATCCGTCATCCGCGTAGATTCTGAACTCTCCGAGATCGGTCTTCGGCCATCCTGCCGTCATGCCGTAAGCATAGGTTCCGCCGTAAAATTCGTCCGGATAATAAGGCTTGATCGGGCAGGTGTAAAGCGAACGCCGTTTCATTTTTTTGCGCAGGGAATCATCTATTGCCAAATTGTACCAAACCCAGTTGCCGTTGTAGTCCCATTGGAAAAGAAATTCGTTGTTGTCATTCATATATCCCTGGAGAAGAATTCCCAGTTGTTTCAGATTGCCGATACAGCTGATGCTGATTGATTTCCCCCGGGCACGGTTCAATGCAGGCAGAAGCAACGCCGCAAGAATCGCAATGATGGCAACAACAATCAGAAGTTCTATCAATGTGAAGCGATTCATCCGGGAGAAATGTCTTTTTTGCATAGATTCAGTTCCTTTTCGTTGACTGATTGATAAATAATTCAGCATAATGCGTGGATTCAGGCAATCCGCGGGGATCGTCATGACGAATTTCAGAAAGTAAAAAACGGATTGCGCTTTCCGCCAGAATGGAACAGACAGACCGGACCACGGTCAGTTTCGGCCTTACAATCTCGGAAAAGCGATAGCGTCCTCCCAGCAGTAAATCGCTGTAAAGCACAAGACCGAGATCATCGGGCGCGGACAATCCCAGCGCTTCCATTTCCTCGATAAAATTCAATGCCAGCCAGGAAAAACAGATATAAGCCGTATCCCCTTTTTTTTCTCCGGAAAGCAGATGCCGGATCTGTCCGGACAAATCTGGAGACGCCACATCCAGCTGACAGGTATGAAATGCAAGTCCCATTCTCCGACAGGCTCCGCGAACAACCTCGCACTGCGTTTTCATGATCGGCGCCGAACTTTTTGAAACCGCAAAAACAACCTTCCGATAATGCTGATCCTTCAAATGGCTGACGGCAACGTTGAGCGCAGGAGTGTAATCAGTCCGGACCAGAGGAAAATCCATACCGTTCACACCGCGTTCCAGCAGAATCAGAGGACGTTTCTCCTTATGAATCCGCTCAAGCAGCGGCAGGCAGGAGGCATTCTCCAAGCTGCTCGGTTCCCAGATGATTCCCTCCACATTCCAACTGAGAAAGGACTGGAGCGCAGCCTGTTCCATCCCGGGACGCGGATGTGCCGTAAACTGAATTAAAAGTTTGTAGCCGTTTTCGCTGACGATCCGCTCAATGTTATCCATGACCTCCGGCTCGTTCCAGGGAAGCATCAGGCCGATCAGACGGGTTTTACTGGTGCGAAGCGCGCAGGACAACGAATTCTGATGATAATCCAGGCGGGCCGCCGTCTCCAGAATCAATTTCCGTGTGGCGGGAGAAAAACGGGGATTGTCCGGATTCCGGATCACCTGTGACACAGAACCGCTGGACAACCCGCAGTTGCGTGCAATATCCTTCATTGTTACAGCCATAATGGATTCCTCTTTTCCCAAACCGTTCCTCTATTATAAGCTGTTTTTTCGAAAAAACAAGATGCTTTTTCGAAAAAACAAATAATTTTTTCTCCTCAGACAATGAAAAAATCTGAACGAAGCCAAATGGAAAGCGTATTTTTCTCATGAAAACCGGACAGGGAAAACTTGTAAAAGGGAAAAGATGGAACTACCTTATATGTTAACGTTGAGATTTCCCGTAAATCAATCTTCTGAAAAGGGAAGGAAAATTCATGAAACTGCCGTCTGTATGGAAGGAAGGGTTCCGCCGCCACGCGGAAAATCAGTTGCGGATGCTCGGTGCGGAATATGCGCGCATTCACCAGCTTCCGGAAAAAATCGGGGAATGGCATCCGGAAATGCTGCGGGAAAAAATCATGCGCGCCATGCGGATTTCCGTCGATCACACGCTTCCGCTCGACTGCCATGAAACAGGCGTCATCCGGATGGAAGGCTATACGATCCATAAGGTATGCTTCCAGAGCCGCAGGAATTTTCTCGTAACGGGGAATCTCTATGTGCCGGAAGGCGATGGACCGTTTCCCGCGGTCATCAATCTGCATGGTCACTGGTCGCAGGGGCGTCTTGCCGGACGCGTGCAGGAGCGGGGGCATATTCTTGCCCGGAGCGGCTATGTCTGCCTCTCCATTGATGCGTTCGGGTCCGGAGAGCGCGCCACCGTGCACGGGGAGTTTGAATATCACGGGCTGACGCTCGGCGGTTCGCTCATGAACATCGGCGAAACGCTGATGGGAATTCAGGTCGCGGACAACATGCGCGGCGTGGATCTTCTCTGCAGTCTGCCTTATGTTGACGCATCCAGAATCGGGGCGACCGGTGCCAGCGGCGGCGGCAACCAGACCATGTGGCTTGCGGCGCTCGACGAACGGATCAAGGCGGCGGTCCCGGTCGTCAGCGTCGGAACATTTGAATCCTATATCATGAACGCGAACTGCATCTGTGAACTCCTGCCCGGCGGCCTCACGTTCACGGAAGAGGCCGGCGTTCTGGCACTGGCGGCTCCGCGCGCGCTCAAGCTCTGCAACGGCATCGACGATGCGAACAACGCATTCAAGCCGAAGGAAATGCTCCTCAGTTTCAGCGCGGCGCGGAAGATTTTCGAACTCTACGGCGCATCCGACCGTTTCGCGAATCAGATTTTCAATACGCCCCACGGCTACTGGCCGGAGATTCAGGAGGCCATGCTCGGCTGGTTTGATCTGCATCTCAGGGGAATCGGGCACGGAGAACCCCGCGCGCTTCCTGAATATTCCACGCTTCCGGAAGAGGAACTGATGGTCTTTCCGAAAGGGAAACGTCCGGACGGCGTTGTTTCCATTGAAAACTACTGTCTGCGCCGCGCCGCGGAGTTGAAAGAGACCCGCCGTCCGTCCCGGGAAAAACTGCGCGGACTCCTCTGCATCGGGGAGAAACTCTCCTGTACAAATGCGTATGAGCATACGGAAAAGGAGAACTGGAAACGCTTTACGCTCCGGGGGTCCGACGGAAGATTGATCCCGCTTCTTCTGCGGCCGTCGGTCAGCGCAATGACATACACTCTCGTATCCGCGCCGTATGGGAAAAAGGAATTTCAGGATACGAAACTCGCCGGACTTCTCGAAGAATCCGGCAGCGGCATCGCCCTGTTCGATCCATGGGGCGCCGGAGAGAACGATCCCGACAACGCGCCGCAGGAGAAGAACTCGAATTACGCGCGCTCGCTGCTCTGGCTAGGGATGACGATGCAGGGCAAATGGGTGCAGGACTATGAAATCGTCGCGGATTTCCTCCGGAAGACGGCGGGGGAAGCGGCTCCTGTTTTCGCCGGATACCGCGATACGGCACTTGCCGCACTCCTTGCCGCCGCGCTTGCGGAAGAGAAGAGCGATGTCCTGCTCGAACAGCCGCCGGAGTCCTTCGCCTGCAGCCGGGAACGCCGGGAGCGCTTCACAATGGCATGGCTGATCCCGGACATTCTGCATTGTGCGGACATTCCCGATCTGATGGAGATGGCGGGAGGCGGAGTGACCGTGCTGGACGCGGTCTGAACCTTCCGCATGCGGATGCGCTGTGCCTCAGCGCGAGCGTTCGATCTCCAGGGCGATCGAGTCTGCGCGCAGCGCGGCACCGGGCTTGTCGAGCGTAATTTTGACCGAGACGACCTCGGGAAAGGAGAGGCAGAGCGCGGCAACGGCTTCACCGAGCGCCTCCAGCAGATGAAAGGAGGAGTTCTCGACAAGCGCGATCACCTGTTCCTCCACCTCGCGGTAGTTGACCGAGCCTTCCAGGGAATCGGTCTTTCCCGCGCGCGAGAAATCCCCGCGCAGTTCCAGATTGAGGATCAGCGCCTGTTTCGCAGTGCGTTCGCGTTCATAAAGGCCGATGATGGTCCGGAGTTCCAGATTGCGGATGAGAATTTTGTCCATGATGCGGTCCCTTGTATATTCAGGATGAGAAACGGGCAAGCAGGCTGTCCAGCTGCTCCATGCGGATCGTATGGTTCAGAATCGCGTCCGCATGAATCCAGGCGCCGGCATTGTCTGTGGAAAGATCGAATTCGATTCCGGTTTTCGCCGCGACATCCGAAAGGATGATCGAGTGGGAATCCGGACATGCCTTCCGGAAACGGTGACAGATCAGAAAACCGCTGTCGGCATATTCCAGAATCAATGCGGTGATCAGCAGATCGAAGGAGCGTTTCGCGATCCATTCCTCCGCCTCGGCCTGCGAAGAGGCACAGACGACGGCATAGGAGGAGTTTTTTTCCAGATGGGCGCGGATTTCCGCGCACCGGTCGGCATCGCCGTCAACCAGCAGAATCGTATATTGTTTCGGCGCCATGAGAATCCATCCTTTCAGAGCGGCACGTCGCGCTTTTCATATTTCGTATGCAGAAGGCGCATGGCGATCTCGCTGTTCGGCGTTTTCAGAAAATCCTGGTAGAGAAGCTGAACGGCGCGGTTGGCATGGGCGATGCGGAGCGATTCCCCCTGGTCAGTTGCATAAAGAGATCCGGTACGGGCGCGGATCCGGTCGTTTTCCCGGGAACTGAGCGGCTGACCGCCGCCGGCGACACAGCCGCCGGGACAGGTCATGACCTCGACAAAATGCAGATCACGCCGCCCTGCCTTCAGCTGTTCCATGAGAGCTCGCGCGTTGCCGATGCCGTTGACGACCGCAATGCCAAGCTCGGCTCCTCCGATCCGGATTCGTGCTTCCTTGAATCCGTCCGGGCCGCGGACCTGGTCGATTTTCAGAGATTTGAGTTCCCTGCCCGTCAGAAGCTTGTGCAATGTCCGCAGGAGTGCCTCCATCACACCGCCGGAAACGGCAAAGAGCTTCCCCGCCGAACTGCGCTCCCCAAACGGCGGATCGGCAGCTTCCGGTTCAAGCTGTTCCAGATCAATGCCGCTCATCCGGATCAGGCGCGCAAGTTCACGGGTTGTCAGAACGGCGTCGATGTCCGCCATGCCGTCATGCCCGAGTTCCGGTCGCGCGGCTTCGAACTTCTTAGCCGTGCACGGCATGGCCGCCACACTGAAAATCCGGTGCGGATCAACGCCTTCACGTTCTGCGAAGAATGTTTTGACCAGTGCGCCGAGCATCGACTGCGGACTCTTGCAGGAGGAGAGATTCGGGATGAACTCCGGATAAAACTCCTCGACGAACTTGACCCAGCCCGGGGAACAGCTGGTGAACATCGGCAGATGAACAGCACTCTTCAGGCGGGATGCCAGTTCCGCTGCCTCTTCCATGACTGCGAGATCCGCGGAAAAGGCGGTATCAAACACGCGCCGGAAACCGAGACGGCGCAGTGCCGTGTTCAGAATGGCCGAGAGGTCTGTTCCCGGTTTCATGCCGAACTCTTCGGCAAGGGAAACCGTCACTGCCGGCGCATACTGGATCACGGGAAAGCATCCGGAACCGGCAAGCGCGGCATTCACCTCATTGAGCGAGCTTTTTTCCCGCAACGCGCCGGTCGGACACGCGGGAATGCACTGTCCGCAGTAAATACAGCTGGAAACGTTCAAACTGTCATGGAACGCGGGCGCGACGCACATGTTCGCCCCGCGTCCGGTGAATTCGATCGCGGAAACCTTCTGAATCTCGGTGCAGGTTCTCACGCACTTCCCGCAGAGGATGCATTTGGACTGGTCGAATACAATCGCCGGACTGGTGACATCCAATGTGTTCTCCCGCCGCCTGGGGCGGAAAATCCGTTCCCGGACGCCGTAATCCTGCGCAAACTTCTGCAGTTTGCAGTTTCCGCTCCGGACACAGTAGAGACAGTCATCCGGATGATCCGCAAGCAGCAGTTCGATGATAAGTTTGCGCGCCTCGATCACACGGGGAGAATTGGTGGAAATCCGCATTCCGGCCTCCACCGGCGTCGAACAGGACGGCACAAGCCCGGAGCACCCCTCGATTTCGACCACGCAGATCCGGCATGCCCCGGTCGGAGTCAGCTTCTTCATATGGCAGAGGGTGGGAACGTGGATGCCGGCACGCGTCAGCGCCGAAAGGATCGTCTCGCCGGATTCCGCCTCAATTTTCCGGTCATTCACAATAATTTCAAGCATGATGCCTCCCCTCCCCGCACCCGTCATCGCGGAAGAGCGCGCCGAATTTGCAGGCGGAGATGCAGTTCCCACAACCATTGCAGAGCTCCGGATCAATAACATGCGGCGCGCGCGGCATGCCGCGGATCGCATGCACGGCACATTTCGCGGCACAGACGGCACAGCCCCTGCACCGCTCCGGATCAATCCGGTATTTCACAAGCCCTTTGCAGACGCCCGCCGGACAGCGCCTTTCATAGACATGAGCATCGAACTCCTCCCGGAACCAGCGCAGAATCGACAGCACCGGGTTTGGGGCGGATTTTCCCAGTCCGCACAGACTGGTGTCCTGAATCACCCTTGCGAGCCGCGGCAGCATCATCACACCTTTGAAGCGGCGCAACGCCTCATACCCCTCCTCCGCCTCATGCGGACGGGTTATCTGCATCAGAATTTCGAGCATCCGGCGCGTCCCCTCCCGGCAGGGGATACATTTTCCGCAGCTTTCACGCTGAATGAAGTCCATGAAGAATTTCGCGGCATCCACCATGCAGTTGTCCTCGTCCATCAGGATCACGCCGCCGGAACCGAGCATCGCTCCGACCTCCCGGATGGACTCATAGTCAAGACGCAGTCCGAGATACTGCTCCGGGAGACAGGAGCCGGAGGGACCGCCGATCTGAAGGGCTTTGAATTTCTTTCCATTCGGGATGCCGCCGCCCGCGGTGAACACCAGTTCCCGGAGCTCGGTGCCGAAAGCGACCTCCAGAAGCCCCGAGCGTGCGATTTTGCCGGACAGCGAAAATACCTTGGTTCCTTTGGAACGCTCCGTCCCGACCGCCCCGAAGAAATCCTTTCCAAGACGGATGATGTCCGGCACATTGGCAAGGGTTTCCACATTGTTGACGACCGATGGTTTCCCGAACAGACCGCTTTCCGCGGGATACGGCGGACGCGGGCGCGGCATCCCGCGTTTTCCTTCGATGCTGTTCAGAAGCGCGGTCTCCTCGCCGCAGACAAAAGCACCCGCTCCCTGCTTGATGAGAACCTTGAGATCGAAGCCGCTGTCAAGAATATTCTCTCCAAGAAGCCCGCGCCCGGATGCCTGATCTATCGCCTTTTTCAGACGTGCGACGGCCAGCGGATATTCCGCGCGGATGTAAATATAAGCAGTGTTCGCACCGATCGCATAGGAGGCGATGGCGAGTCCTTCCAGAAGCCGGTGCGGATCCCCCTCGATCATCGCGCGCGCCATGAATGCGCCGGGATCCCCTTCGTCGGCGTTGCAGATCATATATTTCTGGTTGCTCAATGTATTGAGCGCCGCGGCCCATTTCCGTCCGGTGGGGAATCCCGCCCCGCCGCGGCCGCGCAAACCGCTGGCACTGATTTCCCCGCAGACCTCGGAAGGGATCATTGTATGGAGTGCCCTGGCAAACGCCTTGTAGCCGTCGCGCGCAAGATACTCGTCGATGCTGCACGGGTCGATGACACCGCAGTTGCGCAGGACGCGGCGCGTCTGGATCCGGAAGAACGGGTGTTCATCCAGATACGGAATTCCCTCCCAGGAGGCCGCGCCCGGTTCCCGTGCCTGTCCGAGCAGAGGATGGCGCGAGGGGTCAGGTTCCGGCCCGAGCAGATTGGAGAGAAGTCCGGGAACAGCCTGCGCGGTGACGCGTGAAAAGGAAAGCATCTGTCTTCCCGGCAGACGGATGCCGAGAACAGGTTCCTCGGAGCAGAGTCCGATACAGCCGACTTCGAGAAATTCCGCTTCGACGCCGCTTTCCCGCAGCCAGCGGAGCATCGCGCAGCGCGTCTTCTCGGCTCCCGTGCTGATTGAACAGCTTGCAATTCCCAGATAGAGCACGGGAACAAGAGGATTGTCATGGCGGAGTTTCGCGGTCAGCGCCTCATATTCCCCGGGCATGACGGACAGTTTGACACCGCTGTGAGTCAGCGGTGTGAGCAGAAGCGGGGAAAACCGTTTCACATCGGCACTCATTCCGAAACTCCGTTCCCGGGTTCTTTCTGATTCCGGCATTCCTCAAGAACGGCATACAGTTTCTGTTCCGAGGTAATTCCGGCATACAGTTTCCCGTTGACGCTCATGACGGGGCCCAGCCCGCACGCGCCGATACAGGGAACCGCTTCGAGACTGAAAAGCCCGTCCCTCGTGGGAATGCCGTCCGCCTGAATCCCGAGCTTCTCCCGGATGCTGTGCAGCAGGTGTGACGAACCTTTGACATGGCAGGCCGTTCCGCGGCAGACAAGAATGTGGTATTTTCCGGTCGGGCGGAAACGGAACTGATTGTAGAAGGTCGCGACGCCGTAGATGCTGCTTGCCGGAAGTTTGAGATAAGCGCCGATCCGGATGACCGCCTCGCGTGAGAGACATCCGCAAAGATTCTGCACCTCCTGAAGAATCGGGACAAGCGTATCACGCGTGGCGTTCGGATATTTTTTCAGGATCGTTTCGATGTCGCACTTGTTGTCCATGGTCCGGATCAGGCGCTCCCTCAGGCAAGGCCGGCAAAATAGGCGAGTTTTTCCAGCGAGCTGGCAATGTCGATCCGGTCGACGAACACTCCGTCCGGCACTTTGAGCGGCACCGGCGCAAAATTCAGAATGCCTCTGATGCCGGCGGCGGTCATGCGGTCCGCGACAAACTGCGCCTGCGCCGCCGGGACGGTGATGATCCCGAGATTGATGTTCATTTCCGCAATCTTCAGTTCGAACTGCGACATATGGAAGCAGCGGCAGCCGGAGATTACGCGGTCCACCTTGTTTTCATCCGTGTCGAACGCCGCCGCGATCGTGAGTCCAGGGTGACTGTAAGTGAAATACGAGAGAATGGCGCGCCCGAGATTGCCCACGCCGACCAGTGCGATGATCCGCTCCTTGGAACCATCCAGAATGGCGGATATGTTGCTGATGAGTTCCGTCACGTCATAGCCCTTGCGCGGACTCCCGCTGTGCCCGATCTCCATCAGGTCGCGCCGCACCTGCGTCGAAGTGTTGTGCGCCAGCGCCGCAAGCTGATGGGAAAACAGAGTATGCACACCTTTGGATTTCAGATCAATCAGGAGCCGTTTGTAGAGAACCATCCGCTCGATGGTCCGTGCCGGAATCGGAGTCGTTTTTTTCATTTTACCGTTGCCAGATTCAATAACTATAATTGAATAACCTAATCATTTGATTATATGTGATATTTTTCACAACAGGAACCGGGAACTTTTTTCTCCTGATGGTGCCTGGAAATCAAAGAAGGACGGTTTTCTTCTCCTGCTGAGCTCAAATATAGCAGTTTTTCCTGTTTTGTCAAGCGATTTCACAACTGAACAGCAGGAAAAGCGGAAACTTTTTTCACAAGGGAAAGCAAAAATCAGGGCGCACACACCCGGAAAGGATGGGTCACAGCATCGAGATCGGGTCCACATCGACATAAATCTCGACTTCCGGACGGCGGACGGTATAGATTTCGCGCCGGAGTGCGCGGCGCAATGGTGCAAGTTTCCCATTCCGGAACGTAGCCATGAAACGGTATTTGCCTTTGACACGCTCGATCGGCGCCGGAGCCGGATCGGAAACCACGGTTTCCGGATCCAGTTTCGGGCGGATTTTCTCCATCAGTTCCGCGGCGGTCCGCAGGATTTCCGCAGGATCCTCTCCCCGGAAATGCACAATCATCATGTGCCCGAACGGCGGGAATTTCAACTCCTCACGGACTGCGATCTCCTCACTGTAAAATCCTTCAAAATCGTGGTTTGCCGCATACATCAGCGGCGGATTGAACGGCGTGCAGGTCTGCACGAGCACCTCGCCCTTGACCTCGCCGCGCCCGGCCCTTCCCGCCACCTGCGTCAGAAGCTGGAACGAGCGCTCCGCCGCGCGGAAGTCCGGCAGGAAAAGCCCCATGTCCGCGTTCACGATCCCGACAAGCGTCACGTTGGGAAAATGGAGCCCCTTGGCGATCATCTGCGTGCCGATCAGGATGTCAAGCTCGCCGCGGCGGAACTGCGACAGCACTTTGGCGTAAAGGCTCGGGCGAGTCATGCTGTCCGAGTCCATCCGCGCGATACGGGCCCCCTTGAAACAGTCCAGCGAAATGTTTTCGATCCGCTCGGTCCCCGCACCGGAGTAGCGGATATGCTCCGAACCGCAGTTCGGGCAGACCGCAGGCGCCTCGCGCGACGAGGCGCAGAGGTGACAGGTCAGCATCTGCGTTTTCCGGTGATACGTATAGGCAACGGAACAGTCCGGGCACATCGCGACATAGCCGCAGAGGTCGCACGTCATCTGCCGCGCGAAACCGCGCCGGTTCAGGAAAAGGATGCTCTGTTCGCCGCGCGCAATGCGCTCGCGCACCGCCTGCACCAGAAATTTTGAAAGGAACGGCAGTTTGCCCTCCTCATTTCCCTCAAGACGCATGTCGATGATTTTCACATCCGGCATCAGAATGGAGGGGTCGCTGCGCTTCGTCAGACGGCAGAGCGTGTATTTTCCCTTCTGCGCGTTGTAATAGGATTCCATCGACGGTGTCGCCGAACCGAGGATCACGAGCGCGTTTTCGAGCTTGCCTCGCATCACCGCGACATCGCGCGCATTGTAGCGGGGCGCTTCGGACTGCTTGTAGGAGGTGTCGTGCTCCTCGTCCACGATGATCAGCGCCAGATTGCGGAAGGGAGCGAAAAGCGCGGAACGCGCGCCGACCGCGATTTTGACTTTCCCGTTGTGAACCTTCATCCATTCGTCGTAACGCTCGCCGTCGGTCAGCCCGCTGTGGAGGACGCTCACCATGTCGCCGAAGCGTGCGCGGAAGCGTTCCACCGTCTGCGGCGTCAGGGAGATTTCCGGCACGAGGACAATCGCCTCGCGTCCCTGCTCCACGGCACGCGCAATCGCCTGAAGATAGACCTCGGTCTTGCCGCTGCCCGTGACTCCGTGGAGAAGAATCACATGCGGCGCGCCGGATTCCGGATGCTCCATGCGCTCGAAAATAACCTTCAGCGCCGCCGCCTGTTCGTCGGTCGGGGGGAGCGGTTCCGTTCGGAGCAGTTCGGTTCCCGCAAACGGATTGCGTTCAATGGCGCGGTCCTCGATCGTGACCAGCTCCAGTCTCACGAGCTCCCGAAGCACGGCTTTCGACGCCCCGGATTCGCTCTCAAGCACCTCCGCCTCGATGCCGGGACGGAGCATCAGGGCTTTGAGCGCGGCACAGCGCCCTTTCGCACGGGGATTCTCCGCAATGTAGTTTGCGGCCTTCCTCATGTCGTTCAGAAAATAGAAGGCTTTGGTTTTCACCTTGACTTTTCCGCTGCGGACCGCGCCGGGAAGCAATGTCCGGACCGCCAGTTCACCGGCGCAGCAGTAGTAGTCGGCCATCCATTCGCCGATCTTGAGAAGAGCAGGCGGAAGCGCGGGATGATCCTCGCAGATGCGGATGATCTCCTTGAGTTCTCCGTGCACGGAATCCGAACCGACTGCGACGACATAGGCCTCCCGTTCGGAATCACCCCGCCCGAAGGGGACGACGACGCGCATTCCCGCAGTGATCCTGCCGCACAGTGATTCCGGAATCCGGTAATCGAAAGTCCGGTCGAGCGACAGATTCAGGAGCACCCTGGCAATATTCGGCGATTCTTTCATAAATCCGCGGAAAAGCTTTCCTCTTTCATTTGAGTATTCTCTGTTCAGGGGTTATAATATAAGGCGCATGTGCGCAAATAAAAGTGAGAAGACGGAAAAAAACACTTCCGTCCGCTCGTTTCCCCGGAGGAATTATGGATCTGGAATGCACTATTTTGAAAAACGACTGTCTGAAAGGGCTCTACCGGAGAATCGTCTTTGACGCTCCCGCCATTGCGCGCGAGGCCCGGCCGGGGCAGTTCGTCCATGTCAGGATCACGCCGATGCGCGACCGCATCCTGCGCCGCCCGTTCAGCATCAGCGACGCGGACGCGGAAGCCGGAACCCTGACGCTCGTCTATAAAATCGTCGGCCACGGCACGGAGGCGCTCGCGCAGATGCGTCCCGGCGAACGCTGCACGATTCTCGGGCCGCTCGGAAAACCCTACACACTTCCCCCCGCCGGCGTGCGGCCCGTTCTTGTAGCGGGCGGCTACGGCTCGGCGGCGACCTATCTTCTGGCAAAGCGCTGTCCGGAAAAAGGCGCGCTTCTGCTCGGCGCGCGCTCGGACGGGGATCTGATTCTTGTCGAAGAATATGAAAAACTCGGATTTGAAGTGAGAATCGCCACGAACGACGGTTCCGTCGGGCACAGGGGTTTCGTGACGGAGCTTCTGGAAGGGGCGCTCACGCCCGAGTGCAAAGACTGTTTCGTCTACGGCTGCGGACCGGAACCGATGCTTCTGGCGCTAGGGAAGCGCTCGCTCGAACTCGGAGCGGAAGCCGAGCTGAGTCTCGATCAGCATATGTGCTGCGGGGTCGGAGCGTGTTTCGCCTGCGTCGTAAAAGTATGTGACGATGTGTCGCCGGATGGCTGGCGCTATTCAAGAAGCTGCAAGGAAGGACCTGTCTACAACGCGAAAGAGGTTTATTATGGCTGATCTGAGAGTCGATCTGGGAAAAATCCAGCTGAAGAATCCCGTGATGACCGCGTCCGGCACCTTCGGCTACGGCGCGGAATACGAGGAGTTTTTCCCCGTGGACAAACTCGGCGCTCTGGTGGTGAAGGGAATCGCCCCGTGGCCGTCCCACGGAAACCCGACGCCGCGCGTGGCGGAGGTGACTTCGGGCATGCTCAACGCAATCGGGCTTCAGGGCCCCGGCGTCGACAGGTTTCTGCATGATGAGCATTACCTCCCCCGCCTCCGCAGAACCGGGGCGACGACGATCGTCAACATCTGGGGAAAGAAGATCGAGGACTACTGTGAAGTGGCCTCGCGTCTCGACGCGGAGTCCGACGGAATCGCCGCGCTGGAGATCAATGTCTCCTGCCCGAATGTGAAGGAAGGGGGCATCGCGTTCGGCACGGATCCGGTGATGATGGGAAAGGTCGTCTCGGCGGTGCGGCGCGCGACGAATCTTCCGCTGATTACGAAACTGAGCCCGAACGTGACGAAAATCGCCGATTTTGCAAAAGCCGCCGAGGACGCGGGAAGCGATATGGTCTCGCTGATCAACACGATCCCGGCAATGGCGATTGACATCGAGTCGATCCGTCCGAAGATTGCAAACGTCACAGGCGGCTTTTCCGGCCCTGCGATCAAGCCGATCGCTGTGCGGATGGTCTATGAGGCGGCACACGCGGTGCGGATCCCTGTGATCGGCATGGGCGGCATCATGACCGGAGAGGACGCTGTGGAGTTCCTGCTTGCGGGAGCAAAAGCGGTCGCCGTCGGCACAGCAATCTTCGCCGATCCGATGGCGCCGCTCAAGGTGATTGACGGAATCAATGCCTACCTCGAAAGAAAGGGGTTCCATTCCGTCTCCGAAATCATCGGGCTCTTCGGGAAAGAACAGGGTGCAAACGGTTTGCGGAGCCGATAGAAAGCACGAATCCCGTTCCGGAGAAACGTTTCCGGAACATTTCCTCCGGCAAATTGTCTGATAATCCAGTTCCGGATTCCAACATAAAACAACAAAAAAAGGAGATCAACCATGAAGAAACTCATTCTGGCAATGCTGTTCGGCGCGGGAATTCTCGCATTCCCCGCTGTTTCCACACTCCACGCGCAGACCGCCGCGGGGCCGACGGTGAAAGCTCAAACGGAAAAGGTCTGGATGACCGATTTCGCCGCCGCGCAGAAACTGGCAAAACAGACGAAGAAACCCATGCTCGTCGATTTCACCGGATCCGACTGGTGCCCGTGGTGCATCCGTCTGGACAAGGAGGTCTTCGCGCAGAAGGCCTTTCAGGATTACGCCGCGAAAAATCTGATCCTCGTGAAACTGGACTTTCCAAGAAAGTCTGCGCAGAATCCGGCGGAAAAACAGCAGAACGAGGCTCTGGCAGCCAAATATAAAGTTCAGGGGTTCCCGACCGTGCTGCTGATGGACGGAAACGGCAAAGTCATCGGGAAAACCGGTTACCGGAGAGGCGGAGCCGAAAGCTATGTGCGCCATCTGAAAGATCTGCTCAAATAAGATCACTCCTTATTTTGCAATCTCCACAAAATGCACCCCGCTGGCCAAGTGTCAGCGGGGTGTTTTTCTGCAGTCTCAGGCGAAATCAGCGAAGCGCCTTTTCCAGCATCGCTTCCGTCACCGGACCTTCCCGCAGGATCTTCCATGAGGAATCCGCATTCACCAGAATGACGGTGGAGGCTTTGGACCCGGGCGCCAGGATGCCGCCGTCCACCGCGACGTCCGGCTCGCCGTCAATCGTCCGCAGCGCTTCGGCGACGGAAAGCGCGGCGGGCATGCCCGACCGGTTCGCACTTGTCGAGGCAAGAGGCGCACCGTAAGCCTTCAGAAGTTTCAGGATGAACGGATGGTCGGGAATACGGAAGCCGAACGTTGAGCCCGCCCCGTCCGGCACGACCAGCGTGACCGGACCCGGACAGAACGTTTCCGCGAAAATCCGTGCGGCATCCGGCAGCTGCGGAATACAGGAAAAAACCGCCTCGACGGACGGAAGAAAAGCGGCGAAGGGTTTCGTTTCACTGCGGTGTTTCAGTTGATAGATCCGTGCGCGCGCCGCTTCATCGCGCCAGTCGCAGACCAGTCCGTAGACGGTCTCGGTCGGCACCAGAAGAACACTGCCGGCACGTCCAAGCGCTTCCAGGCAGGAGTCCAGGGCCGCTTCCGATTTTTTTGCAATCATGATTTCATACTCCTCGAATGCGTGCGGAATCCCGACGCCGGGAAACGGCCTTTCCGGACTTCCGCACGCAAAAAAATAACGCACAGAACATTTTTTTTCAATAAAATTGCCCGAAAAAGGATAATTTTTTGTAATATCTGTGTTTTTCCTTCTGATTTTGATTTTAAGTTTCGCAATTTTATGCTATCGTATTAAAGCGCAAAAACACAAGGAGGGATATACCTTATGAGGACATCAGTTCTTGCCATGATTCTGGCTGGAGGCGAAGGCAGGAGACTGGCACCGCTCACCGACCAGAGAGCCAAACCGTCCGTTCCGTTCGGAGGGAAATACAGAATCATCGACTTCGTGCTCAGCAACTTCATCAACAGCGGCATCGACAGCATTTTCGTCCTTACGCAGTTCAAATCGCAGAGTCTGATGGAACACATCATCAACGGATGGAACATCGCCAGCACGCATGTGCGCGGCCGTTTCATCATCCCCGTCCCGGCGCAGATGCAGACCGCCGACAAAACCTGGTACATGGGAACCGCGGACGCGATCTACCAGAACGCGCATCTGATCGAGGACTTCAGCCCCGATCTCGTCGCGGTATTCGGCGGCGACCACATCTACCGCATGGACATCAGCCAGATGGTCGATTTCCATGTAAACAAGAACTCCATCGCGACGGTTGCCGCGATCCCGGTTCCGATCGAGGACGCGAAACAGTTCGGCGTGATTCAGGTCGACGAGGAATGGCGTATTGTCGGATTCCAGGAAAAACCCGAGAACCCCGCACCGCTGCCGAACGACAAGAACATGGCACTCGCCTCGATGGGCAACTACATCTTCGGCGCAGGCGATATTCTGCATCTGCTTCATGAGGATCATGCGCGTCCGGACAGCTCGCACGACTTCGGCAAGGACATCATTCCGTCGCTTGTCCCGACGGGACGGCTTTTCGCCTACAACTTCTACTCGAACAAGATTCCGGGGCAGTCCGTGCAGGAGAAACCCTACTGGCGCGACGTCGGAACGCTCAAATCCTATTTCGAGGCGAACATGGATCTGCGCTCGACCAATCCGCAGCTTGATCTCTACAACCCGAAATGGCCGATTTACAACTACCATTTCAGTCTCCCGCCCGCGAAATTCGTTCATAACGAGGAGGTGGACGTCCATGGCCTGCCGCGCATCGGCAAGGCGATTAACTCCATCGTCTGCGACGGGTGCATTGTTTCCGGCAGCACGGTCACGAGTTCGATTCTCTTCAACTCGGTGTTTGTCCACAGCTATGCCACCGTGCACAACTCGATCCTGCTCAACGATGTGGACATCGGCGAACACTGCCGCATCCGCAACTGCATCATCGACAAGCACAACGTCATTCCGCGCGGCACGATCATCGGTTACGACCGCGAGGAGGATGCGAAACGCTACATGGTTGTCGATCTCGGCCCGGAATACGGTCCGGACGCATGGCTGACCGTCATTCCGAAGGACCGCCACTACCAGATGCTGGAACTTCCGAAGAGCCTGGAGACGCATCAGCTCTGACAGGAAAACGAGTCAGGAAAAAGGCGGGGCGTTGCGGAAACCTCCCGCCTTTTTCTTTCCTGCGCAAGATCAATTTGTCCTCCGAATCAT
>CASEFP010000035.1 GCA_949287225.1 uncultured Lentisphaeria bacterium | reverse complement strand
GTCGAGAATGCATTCATGATATTAAAACGTTGGCGCGGAGTCGCAACCAGATATGCTAAAAACACTGCTTCGTTTCTTGCTGCAGTACAAATCAGGTGTATTGCAGCTTGGGTCTTTTAACTATTGACGACACGATCTAGGCATAAACGCGGCAAGTACTTCTGTCGGATTTTTTGCAAAGGATTCTGGTTCCTCCGGTAATGTTACAGCGTAAGGCAATAATGCTGGCCCCTGCATCGCTTGGCGGATCAAAAGCATATATTCGGCAAAGGAGGAATGTTTATATTGAAGTAAATCCCTATTAGCTTGTTCCGCTTTTTGCACTATCTCCGAAAAACGTGCGATAGAGTCTTCCAAAGACATGCTAACTGCTAAAGGGTAGGCATGAAATCCGTCCGTCGTATCTGAGCGTAGAGCATCATGTGAAATGTGTAGAGAAGGAATTCCCAAGGAAGAGGCTATGCCACATCCATGGACTCGCGGAGAAATGACTAAATCAGCTTTTCGATAGATATCCTCGTATTCTTGGGCGTTGAAAGAATAACGGATATCAACGCCAAAATTTTTAAATTCCCGGAACGCAACCGGCAATTCATCGATATAGTGACATACAATTTCAAAATTATATTGAGGACGAAATTTATCAAGTAAAGTGCGATAAAAGTTTCTGGTGAAATCGTAAGCTTCGTCAGAAATCTCCTGATATGGAATTGAGTCTCTTGCTGATGCTGCAAATACTAGCGCAATGCTATGAACTTCTGTGATTTGTTTTTCTCTGCCGCATGGAATACAGAACAGGGCAGGACAGGGAAAGTAATGTGACATTATGCCAAAACGGTTTTGAAGAATTTCCTTTATCCGGGGGGAGCGGACGGTTTTTAAAAGAGCTTTCTGAAAGATTGCGAGGACCCATTCCGGAATAATATCATCCACGTGTCCGACGCCAAGAGCCAAAAGAGGAATATTATTTTTCCCAATGTGATAATAGAAGTTTTCTGTCCTTCTATTAAAGCATTCAGGAGAACCTGCGATAACAGCATAATCAGCGAAGCTGAGATCCGTGTCAAATTTTACCGAATTGTCAAAAAAACCAATTTGAAAATCTTTTTCTAATTCATTGACTTGTGGATTGCTCCAGTCTTCGCGGACTCGACGAAAGCGTCCTTCTCCGTAAAGAGGACGCAGGCCTGGATGACGGTTGTATAGAATCGCATTATGCTCTCCAATTGCAGCTTGAATCAGATTGATTGAACCTTGAAGAATGAACTCATCCCCGGGATTCCATTGTCGTGTGGCAGAATAAACGACATTTTTCATAATTTCATAGTCTCCACGATGGATTGTAAATCAAATTCTCCTATAAACGTTTTATGATTGACAACTTCTATTAACAAAATGTCGTAGATTCGGTGAAATGCTTCAACTTTTTCTTTTGGGTTAGTGCCGCTGCAGCCGAAGCTTAAGATGTAGTTCCCATTCGGAAGAGGAAATTTTTGACGAAAGGTAATGCTACACGTTTGATTCGGAGACATCGGGCCAATAGGGTGACTGGCTTGATCTGTATTGATTCCCGCTATTTCCCGGCCTTTGATATCTTTTAAGAAAAAGCTTGCACAAACATGTTCTACCTGACAATTCGCTTTTAACCAGATGCGTAAAGTGGTCTCTAATTCTGCATCTATCTTGTAAAGCAACTGATTACTTGAATTGAAAATTCCCCAATCAATAATTTCAACTTTTTTGGATCCATATTCTTTTTTATTTGCGAAAGTAGCATAAGCTTGCGAATAAAAAAGTGTTTTCTGAGGAGCGGGATCAGGTTCTACATTTTGATTGTATATAGACTCTGAAGACGTTGTAAGCTTTTTCTTATAGGCTTCCACAACGTCATTGGGCGAACCATCCAAGATGAGTTTATGCTCATAAAGCAGCACAGTACGAGAGCAGAGGTTCAAAATAGAGGATAGATCATGAGAAACCAACAAAATTGTGACATTGTGCTCTCTGAGACGTTTAATCCTTTCATAGCATTTCTGTTGGAAAGCAATATCGCCAACTGCCAACGCCTCATCAACAATAAGAATTTCTGGATCAACAGCAATTTGTACCGCGAATGCAAGGCGGACCATCATGCCGCTGGAATAGGTCTTGACCGGCTGATCGATGAATTCGCCGATGTCGGCAAAATCTACGATCTCCTGAAATTTATCATCCGTTTCTTTTTTCGTCAATCCCAGGATCGCCGCATTCATATAGACGTTTTCACGCCCGGTAAATTCAGGATTGAATCCGGAACCCAGTTCCAGCAATGCGGCGATGCGGCCATGAACAGTAACCTCGCCCAATGTCGGTTGGAGCGTGCCGGTGATAATTTGCAGTAGCGTGGATTTTCCCGCGCCATTCCTGCCGATTATTCCGACGCACTCTCCACGGTGAACCTCGAAATTGATATCCCGCAAGGCCCAGAATTCCCGATAGTATTTTTTGCCGAAGGGGCCAAGCAGCATCTGCTGAAGGCGATGGCGCGGCTTATCATACATCTCAAAGCATTTTGAGACGTTTTTTACACTCAAAACAATGTCGTCAGAGGACATCAGCAAATCCTTTCTTGGTCTTGTGGAACCAGATGAACCCAAGGTGCAGAACAAGACAGCTGACCAGAAACGCAATCCCGAGGAAAAGCCAGTTCGGCAGTTCGCCGTACAGAAAGACCTTTCGCGCCTCCTCGATCAGAATCGTCAACGGATTCAACTGAAGCGGCCAGCGGAAGCGTTCCGGGACCGCCTGCAGCGGATAAAAGATCGGCGTCATGAAAAAGAGAATCTGCAGTATGACGCCGATCAGATACTGGGTGTCCCGGATATAGACCCCGAGTGACGCGACAAAATAGGAGATCCCCAGACTGAAAATCGCCAGCGGCAGCAGCACAAGAGGCAGCAGCAACATGGTGAAACTGATTTTACCGAAAATGAAAATAGTTCCCAAAAATAGAAGAACAAACCAGACCATGCCGAGAATCAGACTTGCCGCAACCTGGGCCAGCGGAAGGATTTCCAGCGGGAAAATCACTTTCTTCACGAAGTTCGGGTTTGCAACAACTACGCCGCAGGAATTGCTGACGCTTTCGGAAAAGATGTTGAACATCGCCATTCCGCAGAACATGATGATCGCAAACGCTCCACGCCCGCCGCCGGTGTCGATACCCCAGCGCGCTTTGAACACCACGCTGAAAACGAATGTGTAGACGCAGAGCATCATCAGAGGATGAACGAAACTCCAGATCAGTCCCAGAAAAGATCCCCGGTAGCGGGAGGCGATGTTGCGTACAATCAGACTCCGCAGAAGAAAACGGTTCGTCCAGACGATCTGAAAGAACAACAGCGGATTCCATATTATCTTCAGTTTTTGCAGGAAAATGTTAACCAGCATGATTCTTTATTGTTTGATTCCTTAATATCCAGCCATTCAACAAATTGAGACGGAAAAACCTCTCTGGAATCGATGAGGGGAAATTTCCGCACACAAGAACACCTCGACAAAAAATAGCGTTTGTTACAATCGCTCAAAAGATCAAGAGCCTTTTTTCCGTCAGAGGTTTATCCTCCTGTTTGATTTGCCGCATTCAACAGTTTTTGTTAACCGGTTCTCCTTTGCCTGCTCCGTTTGTTATCGTGCAATACCAGAATATTGCTCTCAGTGACGAAGCCGACGCTTCTCAAAAGCACCCGGCAGATTCTGCTGGAAATTGCTCCCCCCATACGTTTGCCGTCACGTTCAAAGACGTGGTGCTGCGAATCCCTTATAAACTACACCAAACTTTATTATATTTCAAGCATCCGCCCCTTGTTTTTGTGAAAAGCAGGCGGGCTGCAAATAGATCGGGTATCGTCACGGCTGAAATCATTTTTTTTGTCGGAACCATTTTCTACTATGTGTTTTAGCTTTGAGAATCGCTCTTGGAGGCCGTGCCATGATCGTAAGTGTTGCACAAGCCTCGGGGCTCAGAGGGTGGGGCAGGGACCGGTGGACTCGCGGAGAATCAGCCTGGTCGGTACGACGATCTGACTTTCTCCCTTTTCGCCGTTGATCTCCAGCAGAAGCTGGTCAAGCGCTTTCCGCACCAGTTCGGGATAGTCGAAGGCGAATGCCGTGAGCGGCGGCGACTGGAACGGCGTGACCGCGGGTTCCTCATAGACGATGAGCGAAACATCCCGGGGAATCTCCCGGCCGCTCTCCCGGATCGTTTTCACGCACCGCGAAATCCATTCGACCGGAATCAGGATGAACGCGGTGAACCCTTCGGCCAGCAGGGCGCGCAGGTGTTCCTCCATGTTTCCCGGGCCGGTTACGTAGACGTTGCGGACCGAATCGCGGATGCCGTACTGCTCCGCAATCCGGTAGAATTCATCGAGCCCACGGTTGCGTTCCCGGTCGGTGGAGACCGGTCCGCGCAGCCGGGCGATCTTACGGTGTCCCAGCGCAACGAGGTGTTCCAGCGCCTGCCGGCTCTCGCCGTCCGCGTCGGGGAAGACCGAACTCACGTGGTCGAGCGCCCAGCCGAAATTGTTGAGGACCACCAGCGGAATATTGTGCCGTTTCCCCCATTCGCTGGAAATCAGCTCGCCGACGGCGATGGCGCCGTCGATCAGCTGGCTGTCGAGGACTGGAACGTCGTTGCGCGGAAAAACGGCCATGTGAAGTTTGCGCTCTCGGGTCTGCACGATGATTTCGTCGACGAAAGCGTCGAATGCGTATTGAAACCACGGCACCAGCACGCCGATGGTTTTCGTATGTTTGCCGGAGGTGTTCCGGTAGTTCAGCTTCTTCGCCAGCGTGAGCACTTTCTCCCGGATCTCCGGCGCGACATCCGGCTTCCGGTTCAAGGCACGGGAAACCTGCGAGATCGAAATTCCCAGATTCGCAGCGATATCCCGTAATGTTGTTTTTCTGATCGGACTCATTCCCGACGCCTTCTGTTTCGTGTTGCCGTGTATAAGATGGCGGTGATTTCGTCAGGATGCAAGTGCAGGACACGAATTTTCCGCAAGATGATTTTCACCCGCCCCGGGAGATTTTGTGTTTGCGGTTTTTTGCGGAATTTTTCGGCGTGCAGGAGTTGCTTATTTCTTTTTTTTCGAGTATAATGAAAAACAGGACAGCACGATGTTTCACAATGTGAAGGTTGGCTCAGTAGGGAGAAAAAATGCGAAAGAATTTTACTTTGATTGAACTTCTTATCGTTGTGGCAATCATTGCCATTCTTGCCGGACTTCTGCTGCCCGCGTTGAACAGTGCGCGGGAACGGGCGCGGAGCGCCACCTGTTACAACACCATGAAACAGCTTTCGCTCAGCGTGCTGGGCTACCTGAACAACAACAAGGATACCATTTCGCTCATGACGACCGGCTGGCAGATGTATTGTTACGGCCAGTGCGACAGAGAAGGTCATGAATCCTATGTCTACGAAGCGCTGGGGCTGGCGGAAGGGGTTTGCAGCAGTTTTGCATCGGTACCGGTGGCCCGGGTCTGTCAGTCCGCGTTCACCAAGGCGTTCCCGTTTGCGTCGCTCTCCGATGTCAAATACTGCAATAACAGCGGTTGCAGCCAGAAGGAGAAACACTTCAAGTTTTTCGGACTCTATGGGATGCGGATCGATGCGGAGAAACATGCCGTCCTCTCCGACGGGAATTACTACTTTCACAAGACCGGTCGAGTTCGGAAGCCTTCTACTGCGGCGTTCTGGACCGAAGGGGTCAACCAGTTTCAGAAGAGCTCCGCCATCGGCAATCTGAGCAAGGTGGAAACCGGCGCGTGGAGCCATCAGAACCGAAATACGATCCTCTATTTCGACGGTCATGTCTCCAGCATCAGCCCCGGTTTCGCCACCTGTTCCCACGTCGGGGCAAATGCCGATCCCGCCTGCCTCAGCTGCTGCTTCTGGTTCCCTTATCTCTAGCGGCCCGGAGGGATGTAGTTTGAACAGGAATTGATCGTATTGACGAAAAAAAGAAGAGGAATTGAACGGATGAAGCCAAGGTTGTTTTTTGCGTTGTTTTCCGGGGTGGCGCTTTCGCTCTCCGGTGCGGAACTCTTGCAGGAGTGGAATCTCGGCGCGGAGAAGGTCCCGGGAATGCGGTATCCGGCCAAACAGGTGACGTTCCGTCCGGCGGAGGAGAAGACGCCGGCGGGCGATCCCTGCGGGGAGTTCACGATTCTGGAGGCGAAGGAGGGGAGTGCTCCCTGGAGTCTTCAGATCAATTTCGTGTCGAAACAGACGATTGTGCCGGGGGGGCGTTACCGCTTCCGTTTCTGCATCAAGGGGGATCGCTCTGCCGGGATGGGGGCGAACTGCATTCAGGATCAGAAGCCGTGGGCGATGATCGGCAATTCGCAGTGCAACTTTACATTAACCACTTCGTGGCAGGAGATTGAACGGGAGTTCACGGCGAAATCGGCGTATGAGGGCGTGATCCGTTCGCCGATGCTGATGGCGGGGAAACTCCCGAAGGGAACCCGCTTCCTGGTGGGGGGCGTCAAACTGGAGAAGGTGGTGAACTTTCTCCCGCTCGCGTTGAATCCGAAGTGGACGCTCTTCCTTTCGCCGGAGTTGAAATCCGTTTCGCTGGAACAGGTGCGGAGTGTTCCGGAAACGCTGGGCGGCGTCGCCGGCAGGACGGTGGAGTTGCAGGACGGTGTTCTCGATGTTGCAAAGTACGGCAGTTCCCCGGGGGAGAAACACCCCGCGGTGCTCTTCAACGAGTTCGAGGCGAAAGAGGATGGGGTCATGCAGATCGGCTGCGCGGCTGATTACTGGTTCGAATTCTTCGTCAACGG
>CASEFP010000034.1 GCA_949287225.1 uncultured Lentisphaeria bacterium | reverse complement strand
CTCCGTGAGAAACTGGAACTTCATTCTACCTCAAAAAAGAGTTTGAACATCGCGAAAATGGTAGAAAAGAGATTCGAACTTCCGACCTCTACTCATGACCTGTCATACGAAAAAATCAGACTGGCAGACTGTCATAAAATTAATAAGAATAAAGGTTGGAAAGTGCATTTCAGTTTTGATCCCTCGCATTGTCTGGGAGATTCGGAATGGCAGGTGCTGATTGGATTGAGAACCCGATTCAAGGGAAATCCAGGCGGTATGGTTGCGGCGGATGTGACATCCACCCATTTTCCCCCACATTGGATCAAGCTCTCTGAAATCATGGGGGATCAATTCAAATATCTTGATCTTGGCAGGCACAGACTTGACGGCAGACGTGGCTATATTGCATTGTCTCCATCCGGAGTGGAGCAGAAACTGGAAATGCAGTATCTGATCCTGATCCGCAACGGTAATTACCCGAACACGGAAATTCCGGATATTTGCAGGAATCTGAATCCGGAAGATTACCGGATCATATCATCCGGCAAATTTAATTTCTGGGACAATGAAAACCGGCGGAGCGGTCATGCCGTGGTTGTCCGTTCCGGTAAGGTTTCTTCTTTGCAATGTCCCCTGCCGGCGTTGAAAGGAAATTGGAAAATCTATCTGGACATGCGGGCGGACGGTCCCATATCAGGAAACGCGGCAGAGGTATGGAGCAAAAACGGTGGACGCCGCAGAATATATAAACTGAATGAAATCGGCGGGAATACATACAAAGCAGTCGAATTCGGAACAGCGGACTTATCCGCGCCCGGATTACTGACGTTTTCAAGACTGCATCCAGCCATAGCTCTCCATGTCAAGAGCGTCATTCTGATCCGGCAATGACCTGATTCAAAATGCCCCGGCGGATTCGTAATGGAAGCCCTGCCGGGGCTGAATCCGATATCATGCCGCCTGGGAAGCTTCCGGGAACTCTTGACCGACCAGTTCCAGCAAAGCGTCGTTCACGGTCAACATGCCGATGATCTTTTTGTTCCGGTCACGAACCATCAGCAGTTTGGAATCCAGTTTCACGACATTTTCAATCAATTCAAGCTGAGAAAGTGTTGTATCAATGAACTTGACCGGACGCATCAGTTCTCTCCACTCCTCTTTCTGATGAAACAGGAGGTCTTTTGCATAAAGACAGCCGATCACCTGTCCGTCTCTGGAAATTACGGGATAGCGGGAATGCTGATCTTTCCGCATCAGATTCATGATTTCAAGTCTTGATGCGGATTCCGGTATCATGCAGACCTTTTCCAGAGGCAGCATGAGCTCCTTAATCGTGCGTTTTCCGAGCATCGGCGTATTTCGGATGATCTGCTCCTGCGTTGTGGTGATCTGCTCCGCTTCGCGCGCCATAGTCGCCAGCGCCGTGATCTCGCCGATATTGATCTTCTCCTCTTTCCTTTCGTTTTTATGCGGATCGAACGGACGGTTGATCAGGTGCACCAATGCAATCAGCGGATTCATCAGCCAAACCAGAAACTTAAGTGTCCGGGCAGTATATGCCATCACCGGCAAGTTGAAACGCACTCCCAGCGTCTTCGGCAGAATCTCCGTATACTGAACCATCATAACGGTAAATGCAAGAGAAAAAATCCAGATATAGCGGTTGCCGAACAGTTCGTCGAATTCCGCGCCGGCGATGGAGGCGCCGAACGTATGCGCGGCAGTATTCAGAATCAGAATAACGGCAATCGGCTTTTCAATATCTTTCTTGAAATGCGCGCAGATGCGCCCGATTACAGGGGAACGCTCCGAGATCAGCGCCAGTTTGCTGGGGGTAAGACTCAACAGAGCTGCTTCCATAATGGAACACAAAAAAGAAACGGTCAATGCAATAACAATACTTGCGATAAAAAGTGTCATAAAGTAAAATTTTCTCCTTCATATTGTAGTAAAAATCCAAGACAGAGCATATCCTCCGCATTTGCGCGGAAACACTCCATGCACATCATCGGATTTACAAAATCAGCACCTGAGAGGAATGAAAAAAAGAGAAGAACTTTTTATGATGCAGTCCCGGTATTTACGGTCGATTTTCGAAAATGATATCCGTAAATCAGGAACACTGTATTCACTGGAAGCACTGGCAGAGATAGAAAAGTTTTTGCCGGAAATGACCTGATTCAATGCGGGCGGATCGTCGTTGAGTCTCTCCTCTGCGGACACAAGAGTTTCAAAAGCGCTGTTCCATGCAAAGAAAAAGCCTCCGGCAGATCCTGATGTCAAACAGAAAAGACACCCCAGCCAGAGCAAACAGATCAGGCATAATCGATATTTACTACTCATACACTGCTCAATATAACGATCATTTCTCAAAATGCAAACGAATGTCACATTTTTATTCGCTTTTCAGTGTTCCAGACATGAAATGAACTGCCCTTCAGACAAGAAGGGTATCCAATGACGCAGACTGCCTTTCTCTGAAACGCTCTCCGTTATTGCCGCCTGGCATTCCCTTTTTCAAGCTCATGAAAGATGTATTTCAGGTCGCCTGCATTCAAATGGAACAGACGGCATATTTCCAGGTTCAGCCCGGCAAAGGCTTGCCCATTCTTCACGACGGATTCCGCCATTTGCGCCAGCTCCGCGATTTTCCCGGCAGGCAACAGGGGAAACGGCAGCTCCTCCAGATCGGCGCGGAGCACCTTATGCGTCGCATAT